>JAYUPU010000001.1:0-2294 GCA_043759925.1 bacterium
GTGTTCAAACAAGTTTTTATTATAAAATCACATTTACTTGTAAATATGCCGGGGTCCCATCAGTCTGGCTGACATCCTAATTTAGTATATGTGAGGACGGTGCACATTATATATTGGTGTAATTTTGTAACTAGTAGCGCCAGTATTGTTTTTTATCATAATTTGCTGCTATAATACAGATATAAAGCAAGCAAAATAAGAGGGAAAAAATAAGTGGCTAAAAAAGACGTTAAGCCTAGCTATGGCTCTGAATCTATACAGGTACTTGAAGGTTTGGATCCTGTTCGTAAAAGGCCGGGTATGTATATTGGTGGTACTGGCGCAGAAGGCCTACATCACCTAATTAAAGAGATCGCCGATAACAGTATCGACGAGGCCATTGCCGGCCACGCAAGCGAAGTGCGCGTCACAATGCTAGCAGACGGCGGTTGCCGTGTTAGTGATGATGGCCGTGGTATCCCTGTTGATAAAATGGCCAAAACCGGCATTAGCGCACTTGAAACTGTTTTAACCGTATTACATGCAGGTGGTAAGTTTGGCGGCGGTGGCTATAAGGTATCAAGCGGTTTACACGGTGTTGGTAGTAGTGTTGTTAACGCGCTTAGTACCACACTAATTGCCGAGGTTAAGCGTGATGGTGGAAGCTATAGGCAAGAATACGCCCAGGGTAAGCCACTTACTCCAATCCAACGCATTGGCGACAGCAAAGATCACGGCACTACAATTACGTTTTACCCAGACCCTACAATTTTCAAAGAATCAGTCGAGCTTGAATACCAATGGGTAGTAGATTACCTACGTCATCAAGCTTATCTCACAAAAGGTATAAAAACATTCGTAAATGACGAACGCACTGGCGATAGTTACGGTTTTTATTTTGAAGGTGGTATACAAAGTTATGTTAAACATCTAAATTATGGTAAAGAAGTCGTTGATGACGAGGCTTTTTATGTAGATAAAATGGTCGAAGACACCCAGGTCGAAATTGCCATGCAGTATTCGGACGCTTATACCGAACTTGTAAAGCCATTTGCAAACAACGTACTAACCCCTGATGGCGGTACGCATCTAACAGGTTTTAGGAGTGCGCTAACCCGTGTTATTAACGAATATGCCCGCAAAAGCGGCCTACTTAAAGAAAAAGAAGAAAACCTATCAGGCGAAGACACCCGTGAGGGCTTAACCGCTGTTATATTGGTAAAATTACCTGATCCACAGTTTGAGGGTCAAACCAAAAACAAGCTGGGTAACCCCGAAATAAGGGGCTACGTAGAATCTGTCATGACCGAATGGTTTGGCTACTACCTAGAAGAACATCCAAGTATTGCCCGTAAAATTGTTGGCAAAAGCTTACTTGCTGCTAGGGCCCGCAAAGCTGCCCGTGCAGCCCGCGACAACATTATCCGCAAGGGTGTATTAGAAGGCGCTGGCATGCCAGGTAAACTAGCAGATTGCAGCAGCAAAAACCCAGCTGACAGCGAACTTTACTTAGTAGAGGGTGACAGCGCTGGTGGATCAGCCAAAGGTGGCCGCGATAGTAAAACTCAGGCTATTTTGCCACTGCGTGGTAAGGTGCTAAACGTAGAGCGCGCCCGCCTAGATAAAATGCTCGCTAACAACGAAATAGTTAACCTTATTAAGGCTATGGGCGTTGGTATAGACGAACAATTTGATATGGCAGGGCTTCGTTACCACCGTATCGTTATTATGACCGATGCCGATGTTGATGGTAGCCACATTAGCACGCTACTACTAACGTTCTTCTTTAGGTTTATGCGCCCAGTCATCGAAGGCGGCCACTTGTATTTAGCAAAACCGCCACTGTTTGAACTGATCAAGCCAGGCCGCAAAAGCAGCGTTTATGCCTATAGCGACGAAGAACTATCAACTATTTTAAGTGAACATATTGCTGCCCGCCGTGCCAGTGCAGCTGTAATCGAACCCAAAGACGAAGCCTACAAGCAAGCCGGCTTTGTCGAACAAAAGCGCTATAAGGGTCTTGGCGAAATGGATGCCGAACAGCTGTTTGAAACAACCATGAACCCAGAGAAACGCGTGCTTATACAAGTACGTGTAAACGACGGTGAAAAAGCCGACCAAATCTTTAGTAAGCTGATGGGCACAGAAGTAGAACTGCGCAAAAACTTTATACAGACACATGCTAAATTCGTAAAGGACTTGGACGTATAATATGGACGACGATACAACTGTAAATAATGATGATTTAGTAATAAATAACCCTATGGATGCCGATGTAGAGGTGTACGACCCTAAGGTAGACCGCGACGACCACA
>JAYUPU010000002.1:0-5601 GCA_043759925.1 bacterium
CAGAAAAAACTACCGCTGTAGGCACTGCTGACCCAGCGGCATCTGCCCAAGCTATGGCTGCGGCCCAGAGCATAGTGGGTGACAGTTCGGCACAGCCTCCGGCAAGCGCTACTAGCACATCACATTTGTCGGCTCAAGACGTAGATTTAATAGAAAAAGAATGGGTACAAAAAGCTAAAGACATAGTTTCGCACACTATAGGCGACCCATATACTCAAAATAAAGAAATCAACAAAATTAAGGCAGACTACATCAAAAAAAGGTACAATAAAGACATAAAACAAACCAACGAATAGTACAGGTAATATGTCAGGCGTCCTTATTATAATTATGGTTCTGCTTATCTTGCTTGTGGCAGGCTGTTTAATTGCGTACTTGCACGTGCAAAAAGTTTGGCGCGAACAAAAGAACTTCGAACGTGGCCTTAAAATGGTTCCACTACTTATACATTTGCCACCGCAAAGTGACGATACAGATGTTGGGTCACGCGATGCGCGCGATGTAAGCGATGAAACAATTAGTAAAGCCCAAGTGATGTACAACATCATTAGTAGTACTACCCAAAAGGGCTTTAAAAGTAAGTTTTACGGCCAGCGCCACTTTACCTTCGAAATCGTTGCCAGCAAGGGATTTGTAAACTTTTATGCCGCAGTGCCTGTGGCTTTAGTTGACGTAGTGCAACAGGCGGTGGTTAGCGCCTATCCAACTGCTAGGTTAGAAGAAGTTGCCGAGCATAATATTTTTAGCCCTGTAGGTAAAATAACTGGCACTATCGGCGGTGAGCTTATCTTAAAAGAGAACTACGCACTGCCAATTGCAACCTACCAAGATCTAAAGCGCGATGCTATGCAATCTATACTAAACGCCCTAAGTACGCTTGAAAAAGACGATGGGGCTGGTATACAGATTTTAATGCGCCCAGCCGACCCATTATGGCGCAAAAACGCCGTAGCTTTTGCTAGCAAAAAGCGCAAAGGTAAAGATAAAAAGAAGTCGGCATTTGGTGCAGGCGGCTGGTTCGGGCAAATTGTTGCTGCGCCTGTTAAGCCACCCGAAGGTAAAGGCGATAAAAAAGATAGCGGCCCAGATATATCTGGTGTAGATCAAGAACTTGTAGCCGCCATCGAAGAAAAAAGTAAGTACGCTGGCTACGAAGTATTAATACGTGTAGTAGCATCTAGTAATGTTAGCCAACGTGCCCAGGCTGTACTTAGCAACGTTGTTGCTACATTTTCGTTGTTTGATGCGCCGGGCCGCAACGGCTTTAAATATACATCCGCAAAAGACATAGACAATTTTGTAACCGCGTACATTATGCGGTTTTTCCCCCAAGAAAGTAATAAAAGTATTTTGAATAGTGTCGAGCTGGCGACTATATTCCATTTTCCTGATCAATCCAACGTGCCAACTAGCCAGCTAGAACGCCAAGCCAGTAAGCAAGTTGACGGCCCGCGTAACGTGCCAGACGAAGGCCTATTGTTGGGTTACAACGTTTTCAGGGGCGCCAAAAAGGCTATCCGTCTAAGCGATATTGACCGCGCCCGCCACATGTATGTTGTGGGTCAAACTGGTGTAGGTAAGTCTGTTTTCCTAGAAAACCTAGCCCTGCAAGACATGCTTGATGGCAAGGGTTTCGCGTTCATCGATCCGCACGGTGATACTGCCGAAAAGATATTAAGTATGGTTCCTAAAGAGCGCACCGAGGACGTTATATATTTCTGCCCAGCCGATATGGATTACCCAATAGGCCTTAATTTGTTCGAATTTAGCAGCCCCGAGCAAAAAGACTTCTTGATCCAGGAAGCTATTGGTATGCTTTATAAGCTGTACGACCCGCAGCACCAGGGTATTATTGGCCCACGCTACGAACACTGGTTCCGCAACGCAGCGCTTACTATTATGGCCGACCCAGCAGGCGCCACATTTATAGATATTCCTAAAGTGTTTACAGATGCCAAATACGCCAAACAAAAGCTTCAATATGTAACCGACCAAACAGTACAAGATTTTTGGAACAAAGAAATGGCCAGCACCAGCGATTACCACAAAAGTGAGGTATTGGGCTGGTTTGTAAGTAAGTTCGGTGCCTTTTTAAGTAACGAAATGATGCGCAATATAATCGGCCAAACTAAAAGTAGTTTTGACCTGCGCGATATTATGGATAACAAAAAGATCTTGCTGGTTAACCTAAGCAAGGGCCGCACCGGCGAACTTAACAGTAAATTGCTGGGCATGATTTTTGTAATGAAGTTCCAGGCTGCCGCTATGAGCCGCGCAACTATACCCGAAAGCGAACGCGTGGATTTTTGTTTGTATGTGGATGAGTTCCAGAACTTTAGTACCGACAGCTTTGCGACCATCATGTCAGAGGCTCGTAAATACCACCTAAACCTGATTGTTGCTAACCAGTTTACCACCCAGCTAAGCGAGGAAATCCGTGATGCCGTATTTGGTAACATGGGTACAATTGTTAGCTTTAGGGTCGGCCAAAATGATGTTGAAAGCCTAAGTAGGTATTTCCAGCCGCTGTTTGACGGTGACGATTTGCTGCGCGTACCTAACTGGAACGCTGTTGTGCGTACACTTATTGGTGGAGTTCCAACGCAGCCGTTTAGCATGGCAGGTTTGCCGCCACTCGGCACCCCAAACAAAGGCTTGGGCGATGCTCTGAAACAGCTATCTGCCGCTAAATACGGTCGGCCTAAATCTGTTGTAGAAGCAGAAATTTTTGAACGCCTAGCTACCAAAGACGATGGGCCACCAGCTGGGCAGGCAAGTAGGCCGCGCCCAGGTATGCCACCAGCCGGACAGGCCGCCGGCCAGCCAGCTGCCCCAAAAAGCGGTTCGTCATTTTTGGATGATTGGATCAACAAAAAACAAACTAACAGTTTTAAAATGCCAGCGTCGCCGTTTAAGGCAGCACCTGGGCAGCCAGCCGGTCAGGCACCAAGCCAACCACCAGTTGCCGGTGGCCCTGTAGCGGCCCCACAGCCAGCCCAAATACCGGTACAGCCAGTTACACAACCACAAGCCCAAATGCCTGCCCAGCAGCCTGCAGCGCAAGCACAACCGCAATCAATTGCACCGCAACCTGCGCCAGTTATTGCACCGTCACAATTTGGCCAAGATGAAGGTGTAGTACACTTACATGCCGCACCTAAACCAATCCCAACTATGGAAGAAGCGTTAGCCAATAGCGGCCAGATACAAATAGACGAAAACGGCCAACTAGTTTCACACGACCCAGGCCAGCTTTAGTAGCAATAAATCAAACTAAACATACTTGTCAGTAACGACACGTGCCCTCTAAAGAATCTTGGATAACACCAGGAATCTTTAGAGGGCAGCGCAATTAAGATAGAGCCGTTACTGACAAGTATGTTTAGTTTCTAGAACGTTATTTACGGCGCTTGGCCAGTGTCATATGCAGTATAAGTTCTACAACCAAACCAAGCCCAAAGCCCACAGCCATAAATATAATAAACATTAAGTAGTTATATTCGTAACCGTAATGCTTGGTAAGCCATAGTAGTAAAAAGCTGCCCATTAGCGCAAACAATCCACCGCCTATAATGCCGCTAGGGCGGGCAATGGTTGTGCTGGCAACTTCGCTAACTTTTTCGACTACTGGCTGGTGTATGACCTTGCTAACCATCTGTGCAGGTGCACTTAAGTGCCGGCGGGTGTTTTTGAGTGTGCGTTTAAATGCCATGTCTTTAAGTTCGCGGTTAATATAGCCATCTTGCGGGGCATTGTTAGCCGCACTTTCGCTAGGCATCATCTCTTTACCACTTATAGCTTGGGTTTCAACACTTTTTTTAATGGCGTCCATGTGTTCGCCACTTTTGTGTTTGCTACCTTCGTGTTCGGCCCTAGACTTTAATGCTTCTAAATGTTCCTTAGCTTTCTCGGCTACTTCGTGGCTGGGTAGTTGTTCATGCTTAGGTGCGTGTGATAGATGTTCACTCATGTCTTAAAATCCTCCTGTTGGCGCGTATTCAGCGCGTATTAGTGCAAGTTCTTTGGCTAGTACTCGGCTTCGTGCAAAGAAGTAACCTACAAACATTACCACAAAGAACCCGATTGCTGCGCTGGTACCAGGGCCAGTGTTTGGCAAGGTTTCGATGCCTTTAACAGCTGGGCAGGCAACAGCCATGCTTAGTTCGTTACCGTACTTGTTGCTTATGCGGCAATCGTAACTACCAGATACTGCAGATGGTGCATTGGTGGCAGGTATAGGGTTTTTAAGTGTTACCTTAAATATTTTAGACACATCTGATTTAGCTGGAATGCTAGCTAAAACAAATGATACTTTTTTGTTAGTTGCATCAAACGTGCCACCTTGTGCTTTTAGGCTAGCTTCGTCGAGTGTAGCGTATTCTAAAATATCGCCAACATAATCTGAAACAATATAGTTTTTGCGTTCAAAGTCTTGCGTGTTGGTTGTAGTAAGAGTGTATTCAAGCACATCGCCGGCGTTTACTACTGTGTTCAGTGCTTTGTCTCCCTGTAAGTTTTTGGTAATATTATTTACTGTTTTCATCTCGCCCATTGGCTTATCTGCGTCTAGTTCAATTAAAGTATCACAGCCTGCTTCTTGCTTGCCAGCTACACCCGTAACGCTGTAAACAAGGGTAACCTTAGCTTTAAACTTACCGACAGCATAGGTGTGTTTTGTGGTGTCGCTAAATAGCTTAGATTCTTTAGATTGTTTTGTACCGTCTCCAAATTCGTAGTTGTAACCAAATACGCCGGTTGTATTTTCGTTTGTGCTGTAAACAGTTGTTTTAAAAGTAACTTCGCGGGTCGTATAGTTAGTATTCGTATCTGTTAAGCCACAATATACCTTTGCAACCACACATTTTTCATCGTCTTCTTTAATTGATGGGTTAAATATACACGGATTTTTTGGTGGTACCGGTGGTACACATCTGGGCCCGGTAGGTATAGCTGGGTTGTAAGGGCAGGGTATAACCACTGTTACACAGGCAGGGCCACTTTTTGCGTCTGCGGCGTTTACAGCCTTAAGTGTTGCCGTGTTACATATTTTGTCTGATACACCACTAAATGGATTTTTAACTTTTACCTTAACATCCAGCACGTTGTATGATGTCATGCCGCTAAGATTACCAACCGGGTGGCGCATAATATTACCAGCCAAAATTAGGTTTGACGGCGATACAACGTCATAGCTTTTAAGATCAAGTTCGTCTTGTATTAAAACTTCTTCTGCAAGGCTGTCGGTTTGGCTGTTGCGGTATTCGAACCTAAATGTAAAAGTGTCGCCAGGCTTTACCGATGTGGCATTACCTACAATTGTTTTACGTATATCTAGGTTTGGTACTTTGGGAGTGTATTTACCAATCTGAGTATAGTTTCCGCAGTCCTTAAGTACCCAAAAGATTGTACCGTCGGCTTTTTTACCACTCCAGGCTGAATATGTATTGCGGGGGTTTTTTATATCCCAGGCGGACAAATCGCGCATGTATACATATTTACCTGGCGCATAGGTCAGGGCTACCTCGGTCTTTTTAAAGGCATCGTTTACATTACTATAGTTAGCCAGCGAGTTCCGGCCAGTGGTCCAGTAGTCGGCCCTAT
>JAYUPU010000003.1:0-2250 GCA_043759925.1 bacterium
TTCATTATCTGGGAAATAGCACCTGCCATGATTATTTTGCAGTTGCAACGTATGCAACAAGTCTATCATTTGCATTGCCCTCGCCTGCAAGCGGGCCGACGTTAACGCCTCTTCGGGTAAATTTAATATACGGGCTATAAACAAACTAACAACCTCGCTGCTGCCGTACATATATTGCAAAGTGTCTTTAAACGATTTGTAATGGTGGCCTTCTAAGTCCCAACGTTTGCTTTTAAAAAAGGCATCTACCCAGGCTGTATCACAGCGATACCTGTGGGAAATATAGGCAATATTACTCAGGACGTATTCGTTAATAGATTCGTCTATTTTGGCAGGTACATTACCAGCTGCAAGCTGCTTTTTAATAAGCTTCCAGCGGCGCTCAAGGTAGGCAAAGTTTTTTGGGTCGGGGCTGTCTATGTTTGTATAATCTTCAACTATCTGCACAAAAGAATATAGTTTAAATACATCATCCCTAGCATTTTTTGGGAAGAGCTTACTGCTCCAATAGTACGAAGTGCTATATTTTTTGATAGATTTTTGTTGTGGACCCATGCAGTGTATTATGACAAATATTTAACTATTTTACTGACGTAAAATACACAAACAGTAAGACATTAACCATTATAAGTTTCTGAATCGTTAGGGTCGCTAGCGCCATGGGATGGCCGTAAGGCCACCCATAAAGCGCACTAAAAGAGGCAGAAACTTATAATGGTGCAAAGTTATGAGCTGCGGCCAGCGAGACTTTGGACTAGGCTGCACAAAAAGTCATACCCCTCTGGTAAAAACTGGTCTTTATGTACTGTTAACGCGGCGACCGCTTGCTGTATGTGATGGTTTGCTTGTGCACTAGAATAATCTAGGGCACCCGTTTCTTGGTATATTTCTTTCACGCGTTCAAATTCTGCCCAGGCGATATTTTGGCTGCCCAGCATACTCGTTAAAAAGTTTTTATCTGCGTGGTCGGCTTTTTTTAGTGCTTCTATGGCAAGCAATGTTCGTTTGCCCTCACGGGTATCGTCTATTGGGTTTTTACCAGCCTCTTGCTGCGATGCAAAGGTGCCTAAAATATCATCTGTAATCTGGAAAGCCCTGCCGGCATGCATAGAATAGTCATATACAGACTGCAAAGTTTTATGGTCTGCACCGGCTAGCGCCATACCAAACTGCAAGGGATTTAAAAATGTATAGTGGGCAGTTTTCCATTCAAATACATCGTCCACCGCTTTTGGGTCAACTGTCACAGATGCCTCATTGTATATATCGTTAATTTGGCCATGGCCAGTAACTATAAGTGCATTATTAATTAATTGTATGGCGCGGAGTTTGTAACTATCTTGCACATCTAGTTTTGCAACCAATGTTTGTGCGTAGTGTGCACCAACAAAAGCACCGTTCATGGCACCAGCCTCGCCAAAATGATAGCTGTTACCCGCTAAGTGTTGCTTGGCATGATACTTAGCAACGCTTACGTGTGCCGCATCGCCTCCGCGCCTTGTGGCTGATTTATCCATAATGTCATCTAGCACTAGTATGTAGGCGTGCAGCATCTCTACGGCGGCCGCAGCTGTGGTTATCATATCCATATCTTTGCCACCGCACATTGTATAGCCTACGGTGGTTAGTGCGCCGCGTATGCGTTTGCCACCACGCAGTAAAACCTGGTTGTAAGCATCAACAACAGTGTACGAAAATGGTGTGTAGTTTTTTTGAGCATCTGCGGCCAATACATTGGCATGCAACTGCACTTGGCCGTCTATTGTGCACTTTAAACTTAGCAGTGTATTTGTAAATGCTATGTCTTGTTTCATAAACCTAATGATTTTTTAACGGTTTTGTAAAACTGCTTCATATCGTTGGATTCGTTGGTAATAAAAATATCGCTCCGGTCTTTAACACCCTGCATGCTTAAAGTGGCGTGGTCGCCGCTATGGCTCATTTCGGCCTGCTCTTCGCTTAAAAATTCTTCGTAGGTCTTGTTATCTTCGGCGCCTCGGCCGCGGTTGGCAGACTGTATGCGGTCGTATCGCACCCTTGGGTCGGCATCAAGCCAGATCATTTTACCGCCTAGTTCGTGTACCCTATCGGCCTCGCCTGGGTTGCGCAAACTGCCAGTTACAAGCCCAGCGTATGCAACGTCACCGCCTTCGGTGTTATATAAATCTACGGCTTTGTCTATTAAAACACCTAGTCCACCCGCGCGTCGCCACTCGGCACTAATAGTGCGCAGGGCTTTGCGTTCCACAG
>JAYUPU010000004.1:0-2245 GCA_043759925.1 bacterium
AGGGCAGCAAGTCATTTGTAGAAGCAACGGGCATAGATACTTATGCAGCAGCTATAGGTAACCTACACGGAACTTATCCTGTACCAAAGACATTAGATACAGAATTGTTAAAAAATATTCGCGATGCCGTAGATTGCAATATTAGTTTGCACGGCGGTAGCGGTACTCCTGGCCACTACTTCATTGAAGCAGTAAAAATAGGTGTCCAAAAAATCAATATCAACAGCGATATGCGCAGGGCCTACCGTGATACCCTGGTGAGGGTACTAGAAGAAAATAAGTCAGAATATGCAGTCGTTAAACTAATGGGAGCTGTAGAAGACGCCGTTCAAGAAGTTGTTGAAAATAAAATTGACTTATTTAATAGTGCTGGAAAGGCAAAAATATGACAGAGCATAAATTAGACGTACTGGCTATTGGCGATGTTGTTACAGATGCCTTTATTAAACTGCTCGATGATCAGGCTACTACCTACAAAGACGAACATGGTAACAAAATTTTAGCTATGCCATACGGTATGAAGATTCCATTTGATCACGCAGAAGTTATTGAAGCAGTTGGTAATGCTGCAAACGCGGCTGTTAGTTTTGCTAAGCTTGGCCTAAACGCTGGTTTAGTTAGCAATGTCGGCGCCGATGCGTGGGGCCGCGACATAATAAACGCACTAGGTAAACACGGCGTAGACGCCCGCTTTGTACATGTAAATCAGAACAAAGTAAGCAATTACCATTATGTACTTTGGTACAAAGACGAACGTACCATTTTAATTAAGCACGAAGAATATGACTACCATTGGCCGCGGTTTAGGGCTAATGATGTGCCTAAGTGGGTATATTTTAGTAGTATTAGTAAAAACGCACTTAATTATCACGACGAAGTTGTGGAATGGCTTAATGATCACCCCGATGTTAAGCTTGCCTTTCAACCTGGAACATTCCAAATAGAAGCTGGCACAGAACGCCTAAAAGAACTATACAAGCGCACAGAAGTTGTGGTGCTAAACCGCGAAGAAGCGGTTATTGTAACGGGCGGTAACCATGACGATTTACATGATTTGATGAACCGAATGCATAGCTTTGGCCCAAAAACTGTAGTTATTACCGATGGCCCAGATGGTGCATATGCTAGTGATGGGCAAAATAGGTTTAAAATGCCAAACTATCCTGACCCAGCACCACCAGTAGAGCGCACAGGGGCAGGTGATAGCTTTGCCAGTGCCTTAGTAGCAGCTCTTGCTAAGGGTGCTACGCTAGAGGCGGCGCTACTTTGGGCGCCAATAAATTCTATGAATGTTGTACAGCATGTTGGTGCACAAGAAGGTTTACTTACTGTAGACGAAATTGAATACTACTTGCGTAACGCGCCGGAATGGTACCACCCAGAGCGCTTTTAGATTATTTTTAGTGACTAGATTCTTTTGTTTAGTTACGTAGCTTTTGTATCTGCCGTAATCTGCGATGCCTATTAAAGTGCCTGCGCTAATTATTGCTGAGCCAAGTAACCTGCCAGGGCCATTGTCAAATATCGGCGTTAGTAAAGTGCCAATACCTATACCGTGCAAGCTAGTTTTAACTTTACCTAACACTTTTGCGTTAGTTTCCCAGCCTTGTTGCTGCGCTGTGTCGCGCAAGCTTCCTTTAGCATCGTCACGGACCTTACTTACCGCCATGTTAGCACTAAGTACTGCTGCCGTTTTTGTGTAGCCGTTTCTAGCCATACGCACTGTTAATGCCCCCATTCGTGAATAAAAGTAGCGTTTGTCGGTTCGTTCGTCACCTCTGGGGTTATCTACAATGTCGTGTTGTTTAAGCACAGCCCATTCGTCCGGAGTAGGCTTATTATCACGAATGTTTCGCTCACGCATATATAAAGCTTTTGTAGCAGCACGCACAGCCAAATCTTTTAACTTTCCGTCGGCACCGTCTAACGAACACGCTACGGCATGAGTACCAAATTCTGACCATTTTGCGTTGTTTGTGAATGCAATTTCTGCACCTAAAACGTAGCCTAGCCCCTCATGTAACTGTGTTGCAAGCTCAGAACTTTGGGCGTACAAAACAGCATCATTTAGTAGTCTCTGCCGTGTAATAGTTGGTGTACCAGATTCCATTTGCTTATATGCAGCCTATCAGGGGCACCGTTTACTTGCAAGCGTAAGCTTTACAGATAAGCCAATTGTAAGTTAATATGACAATAGAAAAGGGTGGGATGACAAAATACTTGAGTGATGTATTAGAGATTGACC
>JAYUPU010000005.1:0-5455 GCA_043759925.1 bacterium
AAAAGCCAAAAATTGCCAAGGTGTTAGCAGTTGGCACAGCCATAAAATCCGTTAAAGTAGGTGACCGTGTTGTATATGGTGGTTACACTAATACCGAAGTTAAAATCGGCGATGTTGAATATATTTTAGTTAAAGAAGAGAACATCTTCGCGAAAGTTAAGTAAGGGGACTACCAAGCCATGTCTAAAAAAGTATTTTACGATGATGATGCCCGCCGCCGCGTACTTGGCGGGGCAAAAATTTTATACGAAGCCGTAAAAACCACTATGGGGCCAAAGGGCCGCAACGTTGTTATTAGCAAAAGCTATGGCAGTCCAACCGTTACTCACGACGGTGTGACGGTGGCTAAGGGATTAGAGATTGCCGACGTTGACGACGAAACACTAGGCTACAAAGTTGGTGCCGAGCTTATTAAACAAGCCGCTAGCAAAATGAATGACGTAGCCGGCGATGGTACTACCACTGTAACGGTGTTGACTTATCACATACTAAACGAAGCCAACAAGCTTATTGCTGCTGGCCACAACCCAATGCAACTTCGCAAGGGTTTAGAAGCCGCAGCTACAGATGTACTTAAAAAACTCGACACAATGGCCGAAAGTATTGAAGGCAAAAAGAACCGTGTCGCTGAAGTAGCTACAATTAGCGCCGGTGACGCCGCAATTGGCAATCTAATCGCCGATGTTATGGAAGCAGTTGGTAAAGACGGCGTAGTAACAGTCGAAGAAGGCCAAGGATTGCACTTAGAACACGAAGTTGTCGAAGGCTTTACCTTTGGCCGCGGCTTTGTTAGCCCCTTCATGGCTACCGACACTACCCGCATGGAAGCCGTATATGACAAGCCAGCCGTGGTCATTACCGATAAAAAACTTAGCAATATTCAAGAATTTTTACCAATATTAGAAAAACTCGCCCAAAAAGGCGAAAAAAACTTGGTTCTTATAGCCGAGGACGTAGAAGGCGAAGCCCTGGGCGCACTAATACTGAACAAGCTTAAGGGCGTGTTTAATGTGGTGGCTGTTAAGGCACCGGAATTTGGTGACCGCCGCAAGGACGTACTGCAAGATATCGCTATTTTAACGGGTGCAACAGTGGTCAGTGATGACACTAATGTAACATTCGAAGAAGCTGGCCTAGAGATTGTAGGGCGTGCCCGCAAAATTATCGTTGGCAAAGATAGCACCACAATTATCGAGGGCGCAGGTGCAACGGCAGATGTTAAAGCGCGTATCAAGCAAATTTTGGCTCAGGTTGATCCTAAAAAACCAGATACACATTACGGTAACGAGCCCTTGCACAAGCGCGCTGCAGCCCTTGGTGGTAAAGTAGCCGTTATAAAAGTTGGTGGTGCCACCGAAACCGAAATAGAAGAAAAGAAGTTCAGGGTAGACGACGCAGTTGCTGCTGTTAAAGCCGCACTAACAGAGGGAATTGTAGCTGGTGGTGGCGTAACGCTTATAAATCTTAGCCGAGAACTTCATACAAGTCTTGGTCTAAAAGGTATGCTTTTCAAACAACTTGGGGAAGATCCGTCAATGCTAGCAGGCGCAACAATTTTGTACAAAACTCTAGAACAACCTTTCCGTATTTTAATGGAAAACTCCGGTATAAATGCCGACGAATGGTTGCCTTTAGTTAGGGCAGCTAAACAAGATGGTCAAGGTGTTGACGTAGCTAATCCAAATAAAATTTTAGACTTGAAAAAAGCCGGCATTATCGACCCTAAACGTGTAGCACGTGAGGCGATTCAAAACGCTGTTAGCATTGCCGGTACTGGTATGACTATGGGCGCACTTGTCGTTGAGGTTCCGCAACCACCGACGGGAGCACCCGCTGGCATGGGTGGCATGGGCGCCGACTACTAAGCCAAGGCTTACTGAACCGCTAAAAACAGTGCAGAGGTTTTAGGTTCACGGGTATCAATTATACCTATAAGGTTGGAAGTCTCTTGAGTGCCAGCTTCGCAAACATAACCAAAAATTGAAAACTTACCTAGTTTGCCCGTTATTGGCCGGCAATCGGTAATAATTGCGTTGATTTCTTGTTGAGCACCATTTGCTCCTGCTATTGCAGTTAGATTTATGGTATCTTGTGTGTATAGCAAATCTGGCACCTCTACATAAGGAGGTTCCGAACTAACTAAAGAATACATTTTCTTTATATACATACTTGATAAAATCCACTATTTATGGTATTATAGCATCATAATAATAATATAGCAATTATGAATACACAAACATCACTACCAGCACCACAAGAAGCAGATTTTAACCGTTTGCATGTTGGTGATTCATGGTTTAACCAAACTCAACAAGAATTTTTGGAGCGCTACGTTACATATACAGACAGTTTAATAGGTAAAATGCTGCATTTTGAAACTGACCAAGATGGTACAAGCCATCCAGCAGATGTTGTTATGTATCTAGATAAATCTGCCCGCCCAGTCGCATGGATGACGCGTGAACTTTGGCCAATGCTTGCAGAGCCCGATAGTAGTGGCGAAATTCCTCCAATGCCAGAAATGAAGTTCATTAACATCGACAGACTACCTTGGCGTGTCGATCCTGCGGTAGAAATTACTCAGGATCCTGCAAACTTTAGGAATCCAACACAGCAAGACAT
Source organism: bacterium (assembly GCA_043759925.1). Classification (GTDB taxonomy): domain Bacteria; phylum Patescibacteriota; class Saccharimonadia; order Saccharimonadales; family SZUA-47; genus RFTN01. Next base: position 2,623 of record JAYUPU010000005.1, read on the forward strand.
CGACGGTATTCGTTCAATTTATGCGCTTCCTAACCAAGGCCCTGATGATCCAAATCCATTAGATGGTAAGCGAATACTTATAGTCGACGAGGTATCAGATAGCGGCGACACAACCTACGTTACCAATAAATTGCTTCAAAAAGCTTTCCCTACCTCAAAAACAGCAATACATAACTGGATGAACGAATACGAGCTTGCCTATGATGGCGAAAAGGTAGTTAATGATCGCCCTGTGTGGTATCAAAAAGATGAAGAAAGTGGCCGACTTGTATTTGGCCAAGTTGCAGAAGGTAGTACGTCTGCTAACACTAAAACTAATCTTACAGAGGGTGCGCACCAATTTTTAAGTACCCGACCAAGGATTCCAGTTTTCGATTCCAATGGAGATATACGTGTATCTAGTATTGATAAGCGCGGCATGGCACTTAAGGAAGATGTTACTAAAATGGCAGAATTATTACGTAACCATGTATTAATGCCAGTCCCTGACCACACACACGAAGCTCAGTATAATGGCATGCCAATAGATGAATATGGAGTTACGAGAACTGCAATACTAGCAGAACGTGCGAGTCGATCAATTGGTTCACTTCTTAAAAAATAAACACGCACACTTAACACTACTTGCAAAACTAGTAACTATGTAGTATTGTATATATAAATTGGTGGGCAGTTACAGGAGAATACAATGGCCCTATTTAAACGAAATAAGCAACAACAGACACAGATACCTGAATTACAGGATTATTACGCTACTCAAAAAAAAGAAAGTTCAGGCAAGGCATGGCTTTTGGCAGTAGGTAGCTTGCTAATTACTATTGCGATATTTATTGGCCTGTTTATGGGCGGCCGTTGGCTATACCGCGCAGTAACAAATAATGACGAGCCAGTGCAAACAACCCAGACAGACACTAACAAGTCAGATTCATCAACAAGCAGTAACACAGCAATTGTACCCAACCCAGACCCTAGCACCAGCACACCAGGTACTACAACTACACCAGGGGGCGCGCCAGGTGTATCGCCAAGTCAATCTGCACAATCTAACCAGTCTGCAAGTGCAGCCACTACAAGTATTCCAAATACTGGCCCAGGCAGCGTAGCCGTTATATTTGCTATCACAACAATAGCCGGCGCTGTACTACACCGACGTATTACACTTAGTAAAAACTAAACAATTCTTTATTGTTCTTGGATTATTCTTGTTCGCTTGTTTGGGCGAAGTAGTTTATTTCGTTAATAACGTCTAACATTGCTTGGGCGCGTACTTTGTCGTCGCCAATTTTTTTTGCTGCGTCTAGAGCTTTTTTAAGCATGGTTTTATCGTCGGTTGCCTGAATCATCATCATTATTGTTCTAAATTCTTCTTCGGGTGATTGCTGTAAATTGTCTACCAGCGGTTGCAGGTGCTGCAGAGCATCTTGCTTCATGCGGGCTAGGTCTTCGTTCGATGTAGCGACGTCGTTTGCAGCGCTGCTAAAGCTAGGAACAGCGTTAACTGTGGTAGGTACAATTGGGGTAACTAAAATCGGCTCAGTTGTTGGGGAACTGGCCACCTGGGGCATACCAAAGCTTAGTGCACCAGGGTTTAAATTGGTTGGTAATATTGGGCCTGCCGACATGCCAACAGGCGGCGCTTGTGGCAAAGCAGGTGCGCCTTGCTGATTTTGCTGCGTATTATCACTGTTATCACGCTGTCCGAACATTCCCACCCCCTAATGTCGTATATACTATATGCTGTTACCATAAGTATATACCAAATAAAACATAAGGGGAATACAACCTACCATGCTAGACGACCTAAAATACATTCATCAGATCGACACTAGCGGGGCACTACAAATTGCGGCAAATGTTGCCAATCAACTACGACATAAATTTCAGCCACTATCTTTAGGTAAGGATGTACAGCATGTTGTGTATGCAGCAATGGGCGGATCGGCGCTTGCAGCACGGCTATCCACAAGCTGGCCAAAATATAACGTACCATTCGAGATTATTACTGATTATCACTTGCCTGCATATGTCAACGAAAAAACCCTAGTTATTGCAGCCAGCTATTCAGGTAACACTGAAGAGACCATTTCTGCTTTTAATGATGCTATAGCTAAAAATGCAGAGCTAGTAGTAATTGCTAGCGGTGGAAAGCTAGAACAGCTAGCACTGCAACACGGTGTGCCATTCATACAGCTACCAAAAGCCAGCCAGCCACGATTTGCTGCCTTTTACTGCTTTAAGGCGCTTATAGACATTCTCGAAAGTGTTGGTTTTGTTCAAACTGATGATATGGACAAAGAACTTGAGGCGGCAGCCAGCCACCTAGAACAAAGCATAAAAGGTTGGCTAGTTGATGTACCCACAGCCCAAAATGCTGCCAAACAATTAGCCCTTGAACTTTCAGGCACGTCTCCCGTTATATATTCAGGATCTGTATTATGGCCGGCAGCCTACAAGTGGAAGATCAGCTTTAATGAAAACGCTAAAAATGTGGCCTGGGCTAATTCGTATCCTGAATTCTGCCATAACGAATTTATTGGATGGGCAAGTCACCCAGTAGAGAAACCCTACAGCATCATAGACTTACATAGTAGTTTCGATAATGAAAGAATAACTAAGCGTTTTGAAATTGTTGACCGACTGCTTTCTGGTAAAAGGCCTGCAGCACACAGTGTTACTGCCCAGGGCGCAACGTTACTAGAGCAATTGGTATGGACGGTTGTATTTGGAGACTTTGTAAGTTTGTACGTTGGTATACTAAATGGCATAGATCCCACTCCTGTAGACCTTGTAGAAAAACTAAAAGCCGAACTAAACAACTAGCGTAGCGATTCGA
>JAYUPU010000006.1:0-5449 GCA_043759925.1 bacterium
GGTTACGATATGCGTCCAGACAGTAAGCAACTTGCAGATGCATTAATAGCTGGTTTAACCAAGCAGGGCCGACAAGTAATGAATATTGGCCGTGTTACATCAGACATGATTTATTTTGCGGTTGGCCATTTTGGGTTATCTGGGGGCGCCATGATAACCGCTAGCCACAACCCTGGTGAATACAATGGCATAAAATTCTGTAAGGATGGTGCGGGTGCTGTAGGTATAGAATCTGGCCTGCTAGATATTAAGGCTGCTGTTGCAGGCCAAATATTTAAAAATATTACTACCAAAGGCACTACCAAACAAGCAAATGTGGTAGAAGATTGGATTCAACACGTAGTATCTTTTATCGACCTAGAGCAACTACAACCGCTAAGTATCGCTGTAGATGCTGGTAATGGTATGGCTGGCGAAGTTTTTACCGAACTTGAACCATTTGTGCCATTTGAAGTGACCGAAATGTATTTTGAACCAGATGGCACATTCCCCAACCACATTGCTAACCCGCTAGAACCAAAAAACCTTGTAGACCTGCAAGCTATGATTAAAAAAGAAAAGTGTGACGTGGGTATTGCCTTTGATGGCGACGGCGACCGTGCTGTTTTAATAGATGAAAATGGCGACGCATTAAGTGGCACAATAATGACCGGCTTATTGGCAGAGTACTTTTTAAGTAAGCACCCTGGTGCAACCATTTTACATAATGCTATTTGTGGCCGTGCTGCCATAGAGGCTATTGAATCCGGCGGTGGTACAGCCGTACGTACCAAAGTTGGACACAGCTATATAAAAGCCGATATGCGTACATATAATGCAAGTATGGCTGGCGAACATAGTGGTCATTACTACTTTGCAGATAACTACAATGCCGACTCAGGGCTTATTGCAGCAACAATCGTACTATTTTTGCTTAGCCGAACCGATAAGACATTATCACAACTTGCTCAACCCCTACGTGCAGCCTACCAACAATTAAACGAAACTAATTTTAAGGTATCAAATAAAGACGCCGTGTTAGCGAAACTTAAAAAAGAATTTAGTGATGGCAGCCAAGATGAACTTGATGGCCTAACAGTTAACTACCCAAGCTCATGGTTTAATGTACGCGGTAGCAATACAGAACCACTAATACGCTTAAACGCCGAGGCTAAAACAAAAGATGAACTTGTTAAGCTTGTAGCTAAAGTAACGAAAATAATAAACAACTAGACCGTTGTATTTTGTACAAATGTTACAAAGTAGTTTTTTAACAATACCCAAAACAACGCCGTACTTGTACACTTAGTAGTATGAATAAAATACTTGTTACAGGTGGTGCAGGCTTTATCGGTTCAAACTTTGTATATTTAGCCTTAGCTCAACGTCCAGATTGGCATATTACAGTAATAGATAAACTAAGCTATGCAGGCGATATTGCAACGCTAGAACCCATACTAGATAAAATCAACTTTGTTACAGGCGATATTTGTGACGAAGCACTGCTAGATAAACTAGTGGCCGAAACTGATGTTGTGGTACATTTTGCAGCCGAATCCCATAATGATAATTCGCTAGCAAACCCCTGGCCTTTTGTAGAAAGTAATCTTATAGGTACCTACAAAATATTAGAAGCTGTGCGTAAACACGGTAAACACCTACACCACATAAGCACCGACGAGGTGTACGGCGACCTACGGCTAGACGACCCAAACAAATTTACAGCTAACACACCATACAACCCCTCAAGCCCTTACAGCAGTACTAAAGCTGGTTCTGACTTGTTAGTACGCGCCTGGGTACGCAGCTTTGGCATACATGCAACAATTAGCAACTGCAGTAACAACTACGGCCCAAGGCAGCATGTCGAAAAGTTTATACCACGCCAAATAACCGAGATTTTAGAAGGCCGTAAACCAAAACTATATGGTGCTGGTAATAATGTACGTGATTGGATCCATGTAGATGACCACAACACTGCCGTGATTGCCATCATCGAAAAGGGAATATCTGGCGAAACCTACTTAATAGGTGCAAACGGCGAAAAAAATAACAAAAATGTTGTTGAAGCGATTTTGACCACCATGGGTAAAGATGCAAATGACTACGAACACGTTACTGATAGGCCTGGCCATGACATGCGCTACGCAATAGACAGTAGCAAGCTGCAACAAGAACTTGGTTGGCAACCGCAATACACTAGTTTTGAAGATGGCCTAAAAGCTACAATAGACTGGTACACTGCTAACGAGGCGTGGTGGAAACCCCAAAAGCAAGCTACCGAAGATAAATATAAAGAACAGGGACAATAATGACTGATTTAGCCGTAATTGAATCCCCAATAAAAGGCTTATACGTTGTTGACCTTGAAGTACACGGCGATAACCGTGGCTGGTTTAAAGAAAACTATCAAAAAGCAAAAATGGAAGCATTGGGCTTACCTACTTTTGAAGTTGTGCAGAATAACTTTTCGTATAACCAAGAAGTTGGTGTTACCCGTGGTTTACACGCCGAGCCATGGGAAAAATTTATAAGCGTTGCTAATGGTAAGGTTTTTGGTGCTTGGGTAGACCTGCGCACGGGTGACGGTTTTGGCACAGTATTTACGTGCGAAATAACGCCCGATAAAGCAATTTTTGTACCACGCGGTGTAGCTAATGGCTACCAAACACTAGAACCCAACGTTACTTATACGTACTTAGTAAACCAACATTGGTCTGCAGATACAAAATATACATTTGTAAACCTGTTTGACCCAGCCCTTGGTATACAATGGCCAATTAGCCAAGACAAAGCTATTATATCCGACAAGGATAATAATCATCCACTATTAAAAGATGTGGTGCAAAGCTAATTATGAACGATACAGGAATTTTTATAGTTGGTGCAAACGGGCAACTAGGCTTGGCGCTGCGAGCCCAATACCCTACTGCTAAATGGGCAGATAAAGAACAGCTAGATATTACCAACAAACAATCGGTCGAGAATTTTGATTGGAACGGTATAAAGGTTATTTTAAACGCAGCTGCATACACCAATGTTGACGGTGCCGAGACACCAGAGGGACGCATAGAAGCGTGGGCTGTAAACGCAGATGCTGTTGGCAACCTAGTTGCCGTGGCTGCGCAGTTTGATATTACATTAGTGCACATATCTACAGATTACGTGTTTGACGGTACCCAGCAACTGCATACAGAAGACGAGCCCTTTGCACCCCTGTCTGTATACGGTGCAAGCAAAGCTGCTGGCGACTTATTAGTATCATTAGCACCTAGGTTTTACATTTTGCGTACCAGCTGGGTTATTGGCGATGGTAAAAACTTTGTGCGCACTATGCTAGAGCTGGCACAAAAAGGCATAAACCCAACTGTTGTGTCAGATCAAATTGGCCGCCTAACGTTTACTAAAACCCTTGTTGGCGCAATAGACCATTTATTACAGAACTCCGCGCCTTATGGCACCTACAATGTTACTAATGATGGTCAAGCGGCTTCATGGGCAGATATTACGCGTGTAATATTTAAAGCAGCTGGCGTAGCCAACACTGTTAATGATACAACTACAGCGGATTACTTTGCGGGCAAACAGGGCATTGCCCAACGCCCGCTTGTAAGCACATTAGACCTATCTAAAATAAAAGCTGCTGGCTTTACGCCTAAAGACTGGCAAACTGATTTGGCAAACTATATAGCTACTTCAATATAAGTGCTAAAATACATCTAGTAAAAGAGGTTTTCATGAAAGGTATTATTCTAGCTGGTGGTTCTGGTACGCGGTTGTACCCAATAACAAAGGGCATTAGCAAACAGCTTATGCCAATCTACGATAAGCCGATGGTGTATTACCCGCTCAGTACGCTTATGATGGCGGGTATTAAAGATATTTTAATCATCACCTCCCCACAAGATAGCGAGAGTTTTCAGCGCCTACTTGGCGACGGTGCTGATCTTGGTATTTCACTCACCTATGCAGTGCAGCCATCGCCAGATGGCCTTGCCCAGGCCTTTATTATTGGCGAGGAGTTTATAGGCAACGATAAGGTTGCCCTAATTTTAGGTGACAACATATTCCACGGCCATGGCTTCGGCAAAAGCCTACAGGCTTGCACAGACCCCGACGGTGCAGTTGTTTTTGCATACCAGGTATCTGACCCACAACGGTATGGAGTAGTAGAATTTGATGATAATATGAACGCCCTAAGTATCGAGGAAAAACCAGTACAACCAAAGTCTAGCTACGCGGTAGTAGGCCTGTATTTTTACGATAATGACGTGGTGCAAATTGCCAAAAACATCAAACCTAGCGACCGTGGTGAACTAGAGATTACAACAGTAAACGAAGAGTATTTAAGCCGCGGCAAACTAAAAGTGCAAATTATGGACCGCGGTAGCGCATGGCTAGATACTGGTACGTTCGAATCTATGACTCAAGCCTCAACCTTCGTAGAAGTTATAGAAAAACGTACAGGCCTAAAAATTGGCTGCATCGAAGAAATTGCATACAACCAGGGCTTTATTACTAAAGACCAGCTACAAAAACTAGCAGAGCCGCTAGTTAAAAGTGGTTATGGTAAATACCTTCATAGCCTTCTTAGCTAACGTATTTTCTGTACATTTTAGGAAAAATATTATAAAATGCTTATGTATAAGTAGTAAAATAAATACATGTCTAAGTATAAAAAAAACAATCGCAATAAAAAAATTCTATTAATAGTCGTTTTAACTATACTATTGGCTGCTGTTGGGTATCTTGCATACTATATGGTTACAACAAAAGATAACATCGATACAGTTGATAAGACAACAAGTACTGCACCTTCGGCACAAGAAAATTTTACCAGCGGCGGTGATCGGCCTATAGCTACAACTCCAGTAAATAGAGGCGACGCTGCTGTTGCAGATAATCAAGGTCAGCAAGCAAGTGTACCCGATAAATCTCAGTGGTCAACATCAAAAACAGGTGAAATAACATTATATGCACCCTATAAAGATAAGCTACTTGTAAATGGGGACTCTATCGCTGGCGAGTCTACACTAACTGTTGTATATTACCGCGTTATTGACGATATATCTGGAATGATATCCCAGGGACAGCTAAGTGTTATTAGCGGTAAATTCTCTGGCGCTATCAGCTTTACTACAACCGCTAGAAGTGGTCGCATAGACGTCTACGGCATGGCTGATTCAGGTAAAGAATATGGCAACATCGAGGTGCCGGTAAGGTTTAAATAGTTAATATGCAGCGTATTCAGAAATTAATTACGGATAATCAATATTTGCGACTCTTTCTATTTATGTTAGTAATTTCTGTAGCTGCAGTAGCGATTAGGACACCCCGTGCCTACGCCGCCTATGATGGGTCTAGGATTATAGATAACAATGTGTTCCTTGATGCTAATTCTATGAATGCAGCACAGATACAGCAATTCCTTGTTGATAGGGGTGCGGGATTAGCATCACGCAACTTCGTG
>JAYUPU010000007.1:0-5407 GCA_043759925.1 bacterium
CATAGAGCCAAGAACAGCTGTACTGGTAGGCATCTCATATCGCTGTATAACGCCATTTGTACCGTTTAGGCTGCCTGCAACAACAATGTCCAATCTACCATTTCCATCTAGATCTTCGATAAGTGGAGAGCTTTGGAAAGAACCAAAACTGGAAAGTGTAAATAGTAATTCGCCTGTTTTACCACTGTAAGCATAGATTCCATTACCTGTTGTAGCTAATATATCTTGTCCACCGTCTCCGTTAAAATCTGCAGTAGAAACCTGTGCAATGATTTTGTTACCACCCGTATTAGTTAGCGAATAGCCTGCAAGATCATTACCACTACCATCAATAGCCCATATTTTTCCTTGTAGTGCACCAGACCATGTACCAATAGCTACATCTAGTTTGCCATCACCGTTCAAATCAGCAAGAGCAGGTGATGCAAGCGTTTGCGCCCCTAAATCCCTCGACCATTTAAAACTTCCGTCAAAATTGAGAGCAAATATTTTGGTAGAATCGCTGGCGTTGCCGCCGTTATCTGCCCAAAAATTACCTGTGCCAAAAACCACTTCAGGCTTACCATCACCATCAATATCACCGACTACGGGTGACGAGTATACAATTTCATTTACTCTATACTGCCATAGCTCTTGCCCGGTGGCACTTAAGGCTCGTACAAGCCCGCCGCGGTGTTGTAACTTACCTTGTGGTGATTGATCGCCGCCGGCAATTAGTTCGGTTAAGCCATCACCATTTAGATCGGCAATTGCAGGTGATGCAAACTGCGTATCATCCCAATCAAACCAGTAACCAAAGTTTTCGTAAGCCCCATTGGCTTTTATCGACCATGTTCTAATGCCTAGCGCACCAAAGTTTACGTCTGGTTGTCCGTCTTTATTAATGTCACCAATAGCAGGGCTACCGTGCGTTGCTAAGTCATAACAAGGTGCGGCGCCCCCGTTCGTTACATTGTCGTAGCCTCTAAAGTGAAATCGCTGAGCGCCAGTGTTAGTAAAAGAATACATGCCACCACCAGAACATTCGTATTCTGCAACGCCACTGCCAATAAATATTTCTTCAGTGCCATTTGCATCTACATCTGCGATTGCAGCGCTACTGTTTATGCGTTTTGCTGTTGCTTTTGGCCATCCTGAAGCATCGTTACCATCCTCGCCCCTTATACCGTATGCAACACCGCCAGCATCTCTAGTGTTACTGTTCCAGCTGCCAACTACTATGTCTTTTGTGCCACCGTCTAAATTAACAGATGAGGGTGAAGACTGTACTATTAGCCCACTAACATTACGCGACCATACTAGTGACGGCGGCGTTATTGGGATAGCACTTACTTTTTTAGATAAAAAAGGCGCGTTACTAAGTAATAATATTGCAACTGACAATACGTATAATGACCGATTTGTGTCTATAACTTTCACATAAGCATTATAGCAAAGAACCGATTCTATCTAACTATGGTGTAGAAGAACATCCCAGTAGAGTTCATATGTGTAATATTTTCGGCTACTGGCCTGAAATACTCCCGGTAATCACCCTTTGTAGCTGGTGCGGCGTACGCAAGTTCGAAAGTGCCTAACTGACCTGGTAAGACTGATGATTCTAGCAATTGTGTCGGCCTCGTAGCGGAAAGCCAGCTTGCGTTTGCAAATGCGCTATGTCTATCGGTGGGGTCTGATGTTGCTGCGTATACAGCATACCTACCACTTTTATACCAAGTAGTAGGGCCCGTGTTTCTAGCCACAAAGCCTATATATACTGTCTGACCGGGCGCAAGGTTTGTTAAATTAACAGGTGTAGTCTTATTTAAATCTGTATGTGCGTATTGTGCAACAAAAGACCAGCTGTACGAGTTAGAAAGTTTAGTATAGTAACCTATGCCGTTATCGGGCAGCCATTCCCGTCCTTCGGCAACTAAATTAAATCTCTCTAATGAAGTGAAAGACATATTAGGCGCAACAAAACTAAAATCAAAAGTTCCGAACTGGCCCGGAGCAACAACAGATTCTTTAAGTACTGATGGTCGTGCGTAGTCAGGCCAATCACTATTCGCCAAAGCACTACGACGATCATTCGGCCCAGCCGAACCTAAGTTAACTACTTGGCCATTAGCAGAGTTGTTATACCAGTTCACATTACTGGTATTTTTTACTACTAATCTTAGCCATGTTTTTTCACCGGGGCTCATAGTGGTTAGGTCGGCTATTTGCGTATGCGCGCTGTCTTTATATGCACTTTGTGAAATAAATTGCCAGCTATACTGTTTGGGTACTACATTGGTACGCAAAAACAGTCCGTTATCTGCCAACCAACCTGACCCCTCTATAAGCGGCGTAAAATTTTCTGTAAATGTACCAGTTACAACTGGTGCTGTATAGTTAAACTCAAATGTTGCAACTTGGCCTGGACCTATAGTTGTTTCTTTTGCCGATGCAGGCCTGCTACATGCAATCCATGCATCGCAAAAGCCACTAAGTCTACCTTGTGGTCTGCTAGCGCCCAATCGTATTGCACCGGCTGTATTATCCCAGCTCATGTTACCCTGGTTGCGTATTTGCATAACTACATAGACTTTTTGCCCTGCAACCATGGTATCGGTTGGTGCACCAATAGTTTTAGAACTATCTGTATACGTAGCCGTATATACAATGCTCCAAGCGTGATTAGGTGTTTGTGTAGTACCAAACCAGCGCTCAAACCATAGTACAAAGTTATAACTACCACTGTAGTACATACCAGTTGAACCCATTGCTGGTAAACCATATAAGCCTTGGGGATTATTGTAGGCGTGCGGTGTGTAGCAGTAAAACGACGCCGTCGCTGCGTTAGCCAGTGTGTATGTAACGTACCCCACACCGTTATCATCTTTGAAAGTCACGGTTGCGCCCGCATACATGCCTGCTGAACGATAAATCGTTGCACCACCGCATACATTTCCACCATTATTCCACCAGGTATTATTGCGATTAGCGCGTTCGTAGTGGTAGCGCAGCGCCCAAGTACCATTATCTATTTGATGAAAGAAATTGGATGTTCCACTGCAGTTTCCACTATCTGGACAACCGTACCCCATAGCTTGATTAATTTGCCAGTCTGTTGGGTTTGCAGCAGTTGTAAGACTTTGTTCTTTTTGCATAGTGGCTAAGATTACACGTGGGCTTACGCCATAGATTTGGGCAGCATAGTAGATGATTGCAGATGCTTGTACCGTCTGCCCGCACGGTGCATTAACGCTGGCGTATGCATTCATGGTTGCAGTATCACTAGGCGCACCACACGTAAGCACGTAGTTGCGTGACGCTAAGCCCGCACCCCTATCAACAAGGAACTGTTGTATTTGTGCTGCGTTCATAGAATTGGCATTAAGAAAAACCTGGTTATCGATTAGCCTTGCACCGTCGTATGCAGCAAAAGCTTTAGGGGTCCTTAATATTAGCATCGCTACCAAAATAAAAGCAAAGACAAAAATTGTTTTAATGTATTTGTTGTTGATAGTCAGTGCGTTAAATCGATTCATATGCTACTTAAACCGTATAGGTACCTCGACGTTACCAAACTCTTTACCCGTCGCGTCAGCACCGTACACATCAATACGGCCGTTTGCAGCGGTTGTATTAAAGCTTAGTGTGCCCGAGAATTTACCATTTACTACACTAAATTGACCCTGTGTAATCATGCCAGAGACATCATCGATGATTCTATAATATACAACAGATGTTGAAGATGCCCCTGATATGACCGCCCCTTTGGCAACCACTTGGCTTTTTGCTGGCTCATACACCGTAATTTCACCCGTTTTTGAAGTAGTCCACTGGGATTGGTTTGGTGTTGTTGTTTGTTGCCCCTGGTTATCTACGATAACTGCTGAACCCTTTTCTGAATCGTTGCTAGCTGGGGATCGATTGTCGCCAGTAGTGAAGTTTTCTTGTGCAGAAGGTGCGCTGCTGGTAGTTTTAGCATCTGGCGTTGTACTATTTTTATCATTAACCCTTTTATACACAAAAAAACCGGCAACAGACAAAAGGATGGCTGCTATTAAGCAGATATAAATCAATTTACTATGATTATTTTTTTTATACTTTTTCATATGTTTATTTTACTATGTTTACCTAGTCATTTTAGCATAAGCAGTCAATACTATACAGCGCTTATCTAGTGTTGTATAGGTAACGACGCGCCATAAGCAGTAAATCTGGTAACATAAGTTAGTATGATTATATTTGTTATTGCCGGTGGGTCAGGCACTAGGCTGTGGCCACTCTCGACACACGAGTTCCCAAAACACTTGTTAAAGTTAACTAACGAAAACAGCTTATTACAAAATACTATTAGTAGGGTAGAAAAAGTTACCAGTACCGATAAGATATTTGTAATATCTGAAGTTTCACATGTAAATCACGTAAAAGAACAACTTAGCGTGCTTCCAAAAGAGAATATATTAGCCGAGCCAGGACGCAGAGGCACTGCAAGTTGTATTGCCTGGGCACTTAGCGAGGTAAAAAAGCGCAAACTGGATCCAACCGAACCAGTATTATTTTTGTGGGCAGATAGCTTAATACGTAACAATGATGGTTTTGCCGCTAGTGCACTTAAAGCGGGCCAAGTTGCTGCAGACGAGAAGAAAATTGTATTTATAGGTGCCGAACCCACCTACGCATCGACAGGTTTTGGTTATATGAAAAAGGCCAAGCAAGTAAACGGCTGGCAAGGTATTTACGAACTTGAAGCCTTTGTAGAAAAGCCAGATAAAAAGACAGCCGATAGATATTTTGACAGCGGCGATTACCTATGGAATATGGGTTATATGGTTGGTACGCTACGCGATTTTGAACATGAATTTGATACTGCTGCACCTGACATGAAAGACCGTTACACAAAGCTTTGCAGCGCAAAAGATATTACAGCAACCTATGAGGCTTTTGAGAGTGTGGCTGTAGATTACGCATTTTCAGAAAAACTGACTGACGCCTTGGTGCTGCATGGTACTTTTGACTGGATGGATATTGGGTCATTTGGGGACCTACATGACGTGAGTTTGCAAGATAACAGCGGTAACCACGTACACGGCCCCACAGTAGAGCTAGAGAGCACTACAAATAGCTACGTGCGTAATGAAACGTCACTACCTGTTGCAGTTATAGGTTTGGATAATGTAGTAGTTGTTAATACAGTAAATGGCGTTTTAGTTACTAATAAGAACTATTCACAAAAAGTTGGCGATGTAGCCAAAAGACTACAGGCTAAAAAATGAAAAAAGTTATAGCATTTGATTTAGATGATACGTTAGCTATAACTAAGTCTGCAATTAGTGACAAAATGGCAGAGTTGTTAGCACAGCTTTTAGAAACACACGAAATCTGTGTAATATCTGGCGGGAATTTTGAACAGTTTGAAAAACAGGTTATCGAT
>JAYUPU010000008.1:0-2213 GCA_043759925.1 bacterium
GAAAGCCGAAGCTGGATATAGTATGTAAGATGATGATGTATGCATAGTTGTATGTTTACTGCTAATCAGTTATCAAAGTGTATTATAGCAGATTTGCTGTGATATTAAGGGGCCCCCTTAAGGGGCAATAGCCCATAGTTACTTGGGCGTGGTGCTTAGTGGCGGGAGTCGAACCCGCGTCTTATCCTTGGGAAGGATACATAATAGCCGTTATACGACACCCGCGTGGAGCCACCTGCCGGGATCGAACCGGCGACCTTTACGTTACGAATGTAACGCTCTACCAACTGAGCTAAGGTGGCAACAACAGAGGTAAGTATAGCAAATGTATATCCTGTTTTGCTATTTATAGTTATCGATACTTAAGCTAACTTCGTCGGCTTCGGAAACTTGCTGCCCGCTTTGTTTTTTGTCTTTACGGCCGAACAAACGTCGCTTTGTTTGTTTCGAATCTGGCGCAACATCCACTTCTTTTGCGCCTGGCAGTTTTACGGGTTCGCTTACAACTACCAAATTGTCATTATTATCAAAATCAAATGGTACGTCGTAAAGCTCCTTACCTGTTTGCTCTTTATAAATCTCACATAATCGGTCTTGTTCGTGCTCGGTATTCACAATCCAAACCACATCTAACATATGTGATAAGTCAAAATCCTCATCATCCATAAGCCTGGAGACTGGTGTTCTATCGAATTTAATGGGTTTTTCTTGCTCTTCTTCTAGCATATCGATAACGATGCCTTGGTTTAACATGATGGCATACACATGGTGATCGTAAGGTGCTTTACTTTCTTCGGTCTCTACATCAGCGGTGCCATCAATACGTACCTCGTCATGTTCGTTAACCCAAATCTGTCCCAAGCTAACAAGTGCGTACTGCCCTACAACCATATCTACAATCCGCGGCTGCTGTAGTGCATCTGGTAGTTTTACGACCGTACTGTCTAGCTCATGCGTAAAGTGGTCATACATACCAAATACTATACTAAACTTTTGCTAACTTGGTTGTTGCAGAATAATACACATTTTAAATGGTACTGCACTAAGCAGCTGTTTAGGCCGTTAATGCAAACCGCAGCTTGCATTTTCACCCCTGTTTTGGTATTATTTAGTTCATTGCGCAGTAGTTAAAGCTGCGGCACAGTGTAACCGAGGGCTCGTAGTGAAGCGGTTATCACGCCTCCCTGTCACGGAGGAGATCGCCGGTTCGATCCCGGTCGAGCCCGCCAATTTAAGAAAGTCACCTTGTGTGACTTTTTTAAATTGGTTGAAGTGCTGGGCTTGAAGCAAGGCGATGCGATGCCAAAGGCAGCGCCAATCGCAAGGTTCGCTATTCTGCCGAGACCGAAGGTGCTTGCACATTCGCATGCTCGGCAAGAATATACCCTAGTATCCCGGTCGAGCCCGCCATATTAAGTGCCCCTGCTTGTCAGGGGTATTTTATTTGGTAAGATATATACCATGCATGAATACTGCAAGAGAACCTGTACCAATCAATGCACCGAGGTGTGTGCCCTGCCCAGTGTGCCCGACCGAGCGGCAAAGCGCAGCAAAATTATTTGGGCTGTACTTGTTGAGAGTCTTGCACGTACTGGCGCTGCTACGCACGGTGTGAGTTTAGGCTTTGATACAACAGGTTTAATATCTACATCTTTAGGACAAATGGATATAATACACGTCCCTGCCGAGGCCTGCGTGTGGCTTAGTATGCTAGAAGATGCTGGTTAGCTAACGGCCTGGGGGTTGCTGACTTTCTGGGTCAGTAGGCGTATCTTGTTGATTTTGTACTTCAGCATCAAGCTGGTTATCAGTACCCGGCAAAGTTTGTGCTGTTTCAACTACGGGCGTTGCGGTAAGCGTTTGCGTCTGAACGCCTTGTTGCATGTAGCTATGCATATCTACCACGTTTTTTTGGGCTGCAACATGCGCTGGGTCATAATTAACAGTTTGCGGGCCAGCTCCGTGTGCCAAAGGCTGCATCATACCTGCACCAACATGAGCTTTGTAAACGTTGTGGGCCTTTTTGTGCCTAATTATCATAAACACTGCCACGCCGGCACAAAGCAGCAGTAAAACAGCACCCACAATAGCCACAACTATAGGGAAATCTTTTACATCTTTACCTTCGCTAATATTTTGTTTAGCAGCGGCTGCAAATTGATCAACCCTAGGGTGGGATGGATACAAATTTTTAACGCTGGCTAGTGTTTTAA
>JAYUPU010000009.1:0-5375 GCA_043759925.1 bacterium
CGCCATAGCATAGGCAGGGTTGAGCGCAGCTACTTTTATTTCGTGTTCCATCATTCGTAGTTGCTGTTCGTCTAGTGGGTTGCCTTTGTAGTCTTGCCAGTAGCCACCTTTTTCGTTGTATTCTGACCATAAAATACGATATTTATGGTCTGGGCCGGTGTTCTTTACGTCTTCGACAATTTTACCCCAGTGAGCATTAACAGATGCTTCAAGTGCCATAAAGTTCAATCTACTATCCTCAATACCAAATAGTTTGCTGGCAATTTTACCGCGAACGGTCTTTTTTTGTAAGTTCCTGTCAACATAAGCCAAGGGCTTACCTTCAATGTCTGTTAAAATAGCTTTTTTGTCTAAAATAGCTACTTCATCTGCTTCATCTACTACATCTGCATTATCTACCTTTGCAAAATCAGTAGGCTTCATACCAAGCTTTTTCCATTCTTTAGGAGTACCATCAGCATTAAACAGCTGATTACCAGCACTATCATACACATATGAATCATCGCGGGCGCTTGGTAATTTAACTATGCTTTCGTATTCAGGATGGGCCATTTCAAGCGTAAGTGCTGTTTCGGGCCGGAGGGCAAGTATGCCCAACATGCCATCGGCGCGTCCGCTAGATAAGTATTCATTACCCTTCTTCACATCTTTCATAGTCATAGGAACCCTGAGGGGTGTAGGCGGCAACTTTAAGTATCGTTTGTCATCAAGTGTTGGTGGGGCAAATCCACCCTCTGGTGAGGTTGGAGGAGGTGAGTCAGGTGATGCTGGAGGAGGTGTTGAGTTCATAGTAATAACATTAGCACTTTATTAGCAAAAAGTCAATATTATTATCTAAGATTCACATGTGAGTTAGACAATCTACCAGTGAGCCTGACCCGCTTGCCTGCCTGCCGCCCTTGCTTGCGCAGGATCTGTCGTACCAGCCATAACTGCATTGTCATGAGCGTTGGCGGCAGCATTTGCAGCATTTTCAACAGAAAATGTATGTGCTGGAGATCCTACAGGGCTCGAGCTACCAAAATACGCATCACCTACAGCAATGGCCGCTGTAGCAGCAGCCTCGGGGCTATGGGTAGGTCGGTTTACTTCGAATAGTGTCAACGCTGAATCGCTCGCATCATTTGAATCAGTGCCAGCAGCCGCCGCATCGCCGCCACTGCGTCGCATAGATTCATCGTAAACATTGGCAGCAGTTTGCCCCACAGCATTAGCAGCCGTACTAGCCGTCGTGTGTTTCTCGTCGTCCGTTAGAGCCAAGGAACTAGGAGCAGCTGCCTGTCGTTTGTAGGCTTCTGCCGCCACCCTGCCCGATGTAGATACGGCTTGTTGGCTTCTATTTGCAAGCGTGGCATCACCAGCTGCAATCGCAGCAGCAGTAGATTCATTGTGTGAATACCCGGCTGTTACCGAAGTTTGGTATGCATTAACGGCCGAATTGGATGCATTAGTAACTTGCTGTGGAGTATAGCCACCATGCGCTGTAGCAGCACCTGCCACAGCACCACCTGCCCTAGCGGCCAATAGATTTGTTGGACTTAGGTCGCCGCTAGCGTCGGTAAGTCGGCGCTTATGGCCCCTGTATGAACCGCGCGCAGCTTCGCCGGCTTCATTTGCGCCGTTGGCATCAACACCCCTTGCAGTAGCACCAGCATATGCTTCCCCAAAAGCAACAACTTCATCCTTTGGGGAGAGAATATTTTTGACGTTACTTATTCTATCTCGGCGCTTGTCAGCACCTATTTTACGTCCCTGGGTTTTGGCTGCAATTCGGCGGTTTAATGATGAGTTCGGGTCTTCCATTTTTCTATCGTAAAGCAGTTTGCGTTCGTAGGCCTTGTTTTCTTTGTATTTATTTTGTGGCGAAGCAGAAAGTTTGCTACCAAGACCTCGAGACGCGTTCAAAATGTTGCCTACCAAACCACCGGCTAGTTTAAACGCAAAGGGTATTAGCGCAAGCGGCACAAAAAGTATAATAAACGACACTATTGCCCCCATAACACTAGAAAACGTCGCATCTGACGAATCGCCGACATTATAAGATATAGACGCCATGATAATAGACACCGCAAACAATACAGTAATTATTGGATATACCATAAGGGTCGAAACAAATGTCTCGCGCCATTTTGTAAAGTATTTTTCGGTTGCAGGTAGGGCAAATAGTGCAAAGGCAATTGGCGCAGTGACTATAAGTATTAAAATAAGGCCTTGCCTAATAATAAGTGTGGCAAATATAGCGAGTGTAATTAGCACGGCGGGCACTAGTATAAACACCAGCAAAAAATGCAAAAACGGTGCCACAGAAAATCCAGCAGCCCTACCACCACCAACATCAACATTCCTAAATGCACTAATAGATATGTAGCTAATTATTAGAACAATTGCCCCAGCAAGTATAGCTCCAACCGCTAAGGTGTTTCCGCCCGAAGAATTACCATCAAATTTATCAAAGATTGTATCTTTAAATGGCGCCAAAAACAGATTACCAATACCGGCGCCAAGAATATTAAATATATCTACGAGTGCAGCAACCAGATATATTGATATATTGATAAGTATTGCTGCAATAAGAATACGCGGCATAATTTTTTTAGCAGTATAAGCATCAATCATTCCTCCGCCAACCGCTTGGCCAAAAACAACAAACAACAAACCAAAAATTAGTATAATATTTGCAATACTGCGCATGGCCGACCAAGCTTTAAAAATCGGATTATCGGCACTTGCTTCTGTATTTACGGGCGATGTTACTAAATATGGTTCTATAAACCCTGTAAATATCCCCTGCACAACACCGTTAAGTCCGTTAATAATGCCGCAGGTTAGCCAAGCAAGCTCGAACCCACTTGTTTCACACGATGGCTCCACTTCGACTGCTGCCGCACCACTTGTTGTAGTTGATTCATCTAAACCGGCATTTGGACTGACGGCAGTATATTCTATCTTGCCTGACTGTATCTGTATACCCTGACTAAGTATTGCATCTTGCACATTTTTGTTATCTTTAATCTTTCCGCAGTCGGCAATACCTTTCCCGGGTCCAACCTCATTAAAAGGTACTATATCGCCACCTAATGGGTAAAAATCACTTCCGCCGCTAGAATCATATGGGTTAAAAACTTGAGCGTCCGCAAAACCATCTGTAAAACTATAAAACTTCAGCTCAATTTCATCCATCGTGTAGCTGTGATTACTTCCTATCTTAATATTATCGCCACCGTCGTTGATAAAGCGCAGCATATCCGGCTGCATTTGATCCCTATCTTTAATATAATAAAAGTAACCATCGCTGCCTTTAAAATCTCCCTTACCTTCGTCTATGATGTCCGTTGACGTAGTAGACGACGTGTAACACATGTTAAATAGATCTTTATAGCGCCGCTGTATCATGGCGTTGCTTAAGGGGCCAATTTTTGTAAGTTCTGTATCAGAAAGTGATTTTAGATCTCGTAACTTTTTTTCAAATTCTCCTCGGTCGTAATTAACCTTAGCACCACGCATATCGGCAATGGTCTTGTTAATTACATACTTACCAAGCCAATCGCTGACAGCCCTTTTTTGTTTATCTATATCTGTACTATTACCTTCAACATCAAACCTACCCATATTTTGAGGGATAGATATACCCCTATCCATAAGTGCATTTATTCCTAGTTGAATTATTGTAAGGCAGGATACGGTTCCATTTTTGGAATCAAGATCAAAACCAACCACATAGTTAGAGTCATCCATCCAATCACCTATTGGATCGTCCGGGCCACCAAAATAACCCTTGTGTGTGTCTATTATAGAACTATCTCTCTCGCCATACCTTACAATACAGTCGGAAAAATTCCAGAGTATAGTTTTTTGCGTACTTAACGTAACGGTATCTGCAGCAGCGCTAACTTTTGGCTGTGGCAATACGCCAAAAAAAATTGTACCCACCAACAGTACGTAAAATGTAAGTTTACTAGTTTTTATTAGTTTAGAAGTCATGACTTTATTACCTATTTACTATACCAAACTATGCTAAATTTTTCTTAATAAGTTGGTTTTATGGTATAAAGTACCTATAGAAACATGAATAAAATGAACAGCTATTTAAAATCAAAATCAATATTATTGTTTTTAATCGCAGGCCTTGTAGCCAGCTTTGTTGTTGTGTCTATGCCCAAAACTGCCATTGCAGCAACGTACAGCCCTGGTTGTTACATCACGTTTGCTGGGGCTACTACATATACCCCAGCCACCTGCCCAGTTAGTAACAGTGACGATGCCGCCAGATACGCCGGTAAATGCTGGCTTGCAACAACAAACGGGCAAGCCCAAAGCAGCTACAAAGAATTTAACTGTGACACAGGAACAGCCTCCAGCGGCCCTACATCTTCGTCGTCGGGGTCTGGGTCGGTAAACCCACTTGGCGAATTTAAGGCAACCCCCGATGCGGATAAGATATTAGAAGCCAAAAACACCAAAACTTGCGGTAGCGGCCCAGATAACGAAGTAAAAGTAGCCTTTGATTTTGGCTGCGTTGGGCCGGCTTATGGCAAGCCACTAAACCCAATTATAGATATAGCCTTTGCCATTTTTAGGTTTTTAAGTGCAGGGGTTGGCTTAATAGTTATAGGATCTATAATTGTAGCTGGTTTGCAGTACAGCGCATCGCGCGGTAACCCACAGGCTACCCAAGCGGCTATTAAGCGCATTACCAGCAGCATAGTTGCCCTGTTTATATACATATTTATATTCGCTTTTGCAAACTACCTAGTACCGGGCGGGATGTTTTTATAATGATTAAAAAAATTACAATTATTTTGCAACTTTTAATATTTAGCACCCTAAGCCTAATAGTTATTACTGGTGCTAAGCCGGTTTTTGCAGCCCCATGTACCGGCGGCAGCTTTTTAGGTTTGCCAGCCTGGTATTCGCACCTTGAGTGCGTAGAAACAACAGACATAGATACTATAACGGGCGACTCTGTAACCAGACAAACCCCCCAGATTAGTGGCCTAAACGACACGTGGAAGATAGTTGCATCGGTATTAGAGATATTGCTTAGGTTGGCGTCGCTGATAGCCATAGGTTTTGTTGTATACGGCGGAATATTATATATAGCAAGCCAGGGTTCACCGGATAAAACAAAGCAGGCCTTAAATACAGTAATTAGTGCAGTAGTGGGCCTGGTAATTACAATAACTGCCGCTGCCATAGTCAGCTTTGTAGCCGCAAGGTTTACTTCGGCACCAAACAGTACTCCAGTAACAAATGACAGGAGCGGTCCACGATGATATTAGCACCGATACTTTCCAGCTATGTTGCTCAGGTGCAAAACTGTGCCCCAGGCGATACAGGCAGCGCCTGTTTGACAAATTTACCAACCGTTACTGCTA
>JAYUPU010000010.1:0-2193 GCA_043759925.1 bacterium
GGCGATGCACCGCCTCTTAAGATTCAAGTTATTGCCTTGCGCTGGAAATGGCTATTTATATACCCTGAACAAGGTATTGCCACAGTAAATTTTGTTCAAATTCCTGTTAATACACCAATAGTGTTCGAAATGACGGCAGACGAAACACCTATGAGCAGTTTTTGGATCCCCAACCTAGGTGGCCAACTGTATGTCATGACGAGCCATGTTAACAGGCTGAACCTTATGGCAGATACCGCGGGCGATTACCCGGGTAGTACACCAGAAATTAACGGCATAGGGTTTGCAGGTATGAAATTTACTGCCCGCGTATCAAATGATGACGAATTCTTGAAATGGGTACAAACAGCTAGGCAATCTGGTTACGACCTCGATAGCGAAGACTACCAAAAGCTGCTTCAACCATCCGAAAATAATCCCGTACAGCTGTTTGCATCCTACAAAAGCGATCTGTATGATAAAGTGCTTATGAAATACAACGGACCTACGGAAAGGCACGAGCAACACTAATGCAAGAATTTTTAGTTGGTAATTTGACCATGAAAGACCTACCGCACGAATGGGTAACTGTTGCTGGTTCATTATCATTTTTGTTAATTGGCGTAATAGCTTCTGCCGTTTTAACATATACAAAACGCTGGAAATGGCTTTGGAAAAACTGGCTTACATCTGTCGACCCTAAAAAAATCGGCATAATGTACTTTATTGCTGGCGGCGTAATGCTACTGCGCGGTGGTTTAGACGTTTTAATGTTGTGGCTTCAGCAAGCTTTAGCATCTGGTGAGTCGCAGGGGTTTTTAACGGCCGAACACTTCCAAGAAATATTTACAGCCCACGGTAATATTATGGTATTTTTTGTGGCCATGGCCTTTATTTTTGGGCTTATTAACTACATCGTTCCATTGCAAATTGGCGCCCGCGACTTAGCGTCACCACTTATGAACACATTAGGGTTTTGGCTATTTATTGGCGGTGTTGTAATGGTAAATATGTTCTTTGTTTTTGGTGGACACTACGCAGCTACGGGTTGGCTTGCAGTAGCACCACTATCTGGAAAGGAATTTAGCCCAGGTACCGGGGTGGATTATTGGATATGGAGTCTTATGGTTAGTGGTGTAGGTACCACGCTTGGCGCTATTAACTTTATTATGACCATACTTAAAATGCGTGCACCAGGCATGAGCTTAATGAAAATGCCACTTTTTACCTGGGGCTCACTATGTAGCATGTTTATGGCCGTTACGGTGTTCCCACTGCTTACAGCAACGCTGTTCCTAGTATATTTTGACCGAGCGCTGGGTACACACTTCTTTACTACACTAGGCGGCGGTGACCCAATGATGTACACCAACCTTATATGGATGTGGGGGCACCCAGAAGTCTACGTATTAATCCTGCCAGCATTTGGCGTGTTTAGTGAAGTTGTTTCAACATTTAGCCGTAAACCAATCGCTAGTTATAAGTCGGCTGTATGGGGTATGATAGGCGTTTCGGCGCTTGCACTTAGTGTTTGGCTTCATCACTTCTTTACAATGGGGGCTGGAGCCGACGTTAACGCCTTCTTTGGCTTAATGACAATACTTATAGCAATACCAACGTCTGCTTTGGTGTTTAACTGGATAGCTACAATGTACAAAGGCCGCATTAGGTTTGAAACACCGATGCTGTGGTTTCTGGGCTTTATAGCAGTGTTTGCAGTTGGCGGTATAACAGGGGTAATGTTGGCAGTACCACCACTAGATTTCCAGTTTCATAACAGTTTATTTTTAGTGGCACACTTCCATAGTACTGTTATTGGTGGTGTACTGTTTGGTGTTTTTTGTGCGTTTTCGTACTGGTTCCCAAAGTTTACAGGTTTTAGGCTAAACGAACGGCTTGGCCGATACGCTTTTTGGTGTTGGATTGGTGGGTTTGGCCTGTCATTTATACCTATGTATGTGTTGGGCTTTATGGGCGCAAGCCGTAGGTTAAATCATTACGATTCTTCTACCGGATGGCAGCCACTGTTTGTATTGATGCTAATAGGTGGCCTTGTTATAGCAGCCGGTGTAGTATTGCAGTTAGCCCAAATATTAGCTAGCTTTATACAAAAAAACCGCTTGCGTGACACAACCGGTGGTGACCCTTGGGATGGTAGATCACTAGAATGGGCAACACCAAGCCCGCCACCTTTTTATAACTTTACGACCATAC
>JAYUPU010000011.1:0-14883 GCA_043759925.1 bacterium
AACCCATTAACTAACGAACCTATCAATGCCTGGCGAGGCGCAGATAAATGGGTGCGTACTAAAGAGGATGCTATTAAAAGCCTTGAAGCTGCCCAAAAAAGGCTACAAGGCAAGCCGGCGTTTGAACAGCGCCAGCATGTTAAGCAGCAAATTGCGAAAGTTAGGCGGTCGCTTATTGAAGTCAGCAAAAACAAAGGCGACCGTGCATTAGCAAATCAAGCAAAAGCATTATTGCGCCAAAAAGACAACACGCCCGAGCGCTTACAGCGTATATACGACTTTTTGGCTGTTGTAACTACTTAATTAGCATTGAAAAGGCGTGGCGGCGTTTATTTATATGCATTATTGCATGTTTTGTCCCTGGTTGCAGCAGTAAATAAAAGCTGCCCGTTTAAGGGGCAGCAAGCTGTTACATGTGGAGGTACCTACGGGTAACGCTCCCGTCTAAACGGTTTTGCAGACCGTTGCCTAACTTCTCGGCCAAGGCACCATGTGCATATCAATAATACTAGAGACAGTAATATGTGTCCAAAGCTTTGTAGTATACATATGCTATAGTGTGTACCATGAAAAGAACTTGGACAGATACAGATTTGATAAAAGCTGTAAATATTTCTAAAAGTTACAGGAACGTTATCAAATTACTGGGTTTAGTGCCGGCTGGTGGAAATTATGTGCAAGTCAGGTCATCTATAGCACGATTAGAGATTGATGTAAGTCATTTTACGGGTAAGGGATGGAATATAGAAAATCATGCTCCTAGGGTAAATCGGCGTATACCGATGGAAGTTGTATTATCTGAAAATAGTACTTTTCAAAGCTTTAAACTAAAAAAGCGATTGTTTGAACTGGGTTTAAGAACACAAGAATGTGAGCTTTGCGGTTGGGCAGAAGTGTCAAAAGATGGTAGAATTCCAGTAGAGCTCGATCATATTAACGGCGACCACTACGATAATAGGTTATTGAATCTTCGGATACTTTGCCCAAACTGTCATAGTTTACAGCCAACTCACCGAGGTCGTAACAAAAAAGGGCGGATGGCGTAATTGGTAGCCGCGTTAGACTTAAAATCTGATGGTCTTATGACCGTGCGGGTTCGATTCCCGCTCTGCCCACCAAAGATTTAGGATGAAATATGATGAAAAAAAAGAACTTTTATATAGCAACGGCAATACCGTACGTTAACGGCAGCCCACACCTTGGCCATGCTATTTTGCATTTATACGCCGATGTTATCGCACGTTATCACAGGCATATTGGCGAGAACGTTTTATTTAGTAGTGGTACCGACGAACACGGTGGCAAAATAGCCGAAGCCGCACAAAAAGCTGGCAAGTCACCAAAAGAATTTACCGACAGTATCAGTACAGAGTTTAGGACAGGTATAAAAAAATTAGGAATAAGCAACGACAAATTCATACGCACCACCGACCCAGCCCACGAACAACGTGCCCAAATTATTTGGCAGCATCTACAAAAAGATATCTACAAAAAGGCCTACAAATCATCTTACTGTGTTGGCTGTGAAGAATTTAAAACAGAGACTGTTGTAAAAGAAACTAACGGTGTATGCCCGCTACACAACCGAGCCTACGACACGCTAGAAGAAGAAAACTACTTTTTTAAACTAAGTATTTACAACGATAAAATTAATGAGGCTATAAAAAGCGATGCATTTTTAGTAACACCAAAGACTCGCAAGCACGAAATATTAGGAGTATTAAAAGACGGTTTACAAGACGTTAGTATATCCCGCCCAGCAGAAAAGATTAGTTGGGGTATACCAGTACCTGGCGACCCAACCCAAACAATGTACGTGTGGTTTGAAGCTTTGCTTAACTATATTACGGTTCTTGGCTACCCTGAATATAAGGATTTTGCCACTTTTTGGCCGGCTAACGTGCAGGTTATTGGCAAGGATATTTTGCGGTTCCACGCCGCTATTTGGCCAGGTATATTGTTGGCACTTGGTATACCACTGCCAAAAACACTATACGTACATGGTTTTGTAACCAATGCAGGCCAAAAAATGAGCAAGTCCCTGGGTAATGTAGTTGATCCACTCGTAGTTATAGACACCTACGGCCTAGATGCCTTTAGGTATTACTTTTTGCGCTACGGCCCAAGTGTAGACGACAGTGACTTTACATGGGAGCGGTTTGAGACTGCATATAATAGCGAACTAGCTAACGAGCTTGGTAACGCAGTAAACCGGGTGGTGGCCATGATTAACCGCTACCTTGACGGCATTGTAGGCGACGTACCCGAGGCTGGCCATGACAATGGCGAATACCACAAGGCGATAGAAGGTTGCCGCCTGGACATAGCACTGGGCGAAGTTTGGCAACAAGTACGCGGCCTAAACCAGTACATCGACGAAGAAAAACCATGGGAAATTGCAAATTCTAAAGATATGGACCACTTGCGTGAAGTATTAGCATATTGCGTAGCTTGCATACTAGAAATTGCTGATTTATTGCTACCATTTTTGCCACAAACAGCCGCAAAAATTATAGATATGTTGCATGACGGTATTGTAAAAGAAGCAGTTGCCGAACACACATTGTTCCCTAAAATCTATAACCATACCACAGCTCCGACCAAAAAAACATAAAAATCATTAAACTTAAAGGCTGTACAATAAAAACATGCACATTATAGATACACATTGTCATATTCACGACCCGGAATATACCCAAAAGTATGATATTTCGGTACAACAGGTAATTGACGATGCTGCAGCAGCGGGTGTAAACCAATATATTTGCGTTGGGACGTCGGCTGTATCTAGCAAGGCAGCGGTGGAATTTGCCAATACCCGAGAAGGGGCATATGCATCACTAGCGCTGCACCCGCATGAGGTTGCTGATGTTACAGCCGAATTTATTGACAGCGAATTTGCTAAAGTTGTACAAATAGCCAAAGCAGGCCACAAAAAAGTAGTGGCCATAGGCGAATGCGGGCTAGATTACTATTATCACGAATCTGAACGGATTAGGTCGGCCCAAAAACGGCTATTTAAAATGCATCTTGATTTGGCTGTTACTAGTAATTTACCCCTTATTTTTCATGTACGCAGCGCATTTGACGATTTTTTTGCAATTTTAGATGAGTATGCAGCAAAAGGCCATAAAATCAGGGGTGTAGTACACAGTTTTAGCGCCGATACTGACGTGCTACAAGGCTGCCTAGACCGCGAATTATATATTGGCCTAAACGGTATAATGACATTTACAAAAGACGATTTACAACTTGCTGCCGCAAAAGCAGTTCCACTGGGGCGAATGTTACTAGAAACAGATGCTCCCTTCTTGACGCCGAAGCCTTTTCGTGGTACAATGTGTCAGTTAAAACATGTGCTGGTAACTGGGCAATTTTTAAGCGACCTACGGCATGAGCCGCTAGATACAATTGCATCAACTACTACCACTAATGCAAAATCTCTTTTTAGTTTATGAAATCCTATACACAAGAAAACCTACAAAACCCCGATAAGCTGTTGGCTGACCCTGTTAGGTATGGCCGTTACGAAATAGTAATATTAGAACCCCATGAAGTAGATAAAGTAATTAAAGACATGAAACGCAAGCTAGAGCGCTTAGGCGACGCCGCAAGCCAGCACTTTGTACCAAAAGACTACACAAAGCCTAAATACGAAGTACTAGCTAGCGAACCTACGCTTAAAAAAGTTGACCCATACGAACAAGCAATTGCTGAAGTGGCTGAAAGTAGCAAAAGCATAGTTGACCCAATAGATACAGATTTGGCACGTATGCTGGTAGAACAATCCTTGCAGGGTGCAGATTATGTTGCTAAAGGTATTGATGACCTAGAAAATCTTGCAAACAACCAGGAAAAAAGTAATGTTCGCTAAGTTACTAGGCTTTAAGCCAAAGCAAGACGTAGTAGAACAGAAACGCATTGCTATTAACCGCAATTTATTGCGACGCGAAGCCCAAATTGGCGGACAAATATTTGGGCCGATTCCTAAGGGCGGTCGGCGTGAGTTTTTTTGTTTAGATAAAGCAACTTGGGTTTGGCATGAAGAATGGATCGACAAATCTGGCCAAAAGCAGATCAGAAACACCCGTTATGATATTAGACCAACTGGTATTTTAAAGGCTCAAAACGGCCAAAGTTACCATATGGTTAGCATGCAAGAAGCTGAGCACCTTCAGGCTGCTATACACACTTATGTAAAACAAGTAACTCAACAAATGTATAGTGATTTTTTAGCTTAAAGCAACTAGCTTATGACAAAAATGGTATTTTTGGATTTTGCATCAGCATCACCGCAAAGTGATGAATCTGTTGCAGCTATGCAACCATACTTACAATCTGATTTTTATAATGCATCGGCCATATATTTAGCTGCAAAAAAAGTTAAGCACGGTCTTGATGACTTACGGGCACGGGCAGCCAGCGTACTTCAAGTACGCCCCAGCGAGATATACTTTACTGCCGGTGCAACAGAAGCCAATAACATAATTGTACAAGGAATATTAAAAAAATACCCCGGTACACATTGTGTTTATAGTGATATCGAGCACGATTCGCTGCGCAATATTATGCCCAATGTCGCATCTAAAATCGTATCTGTTCTTGTTGACGGCCGGATCGATATAATTGCTTTAAAAAAGGCATTAACAGACATGACAGCACTTATTGTTTGCATGTACGCCAACAATGAAATAGGTACTGTCCAACCCCTGCAAGATGTAGTGGCATTGGCCCAAGCAGTCCGCAAACAGCGCCTGCAAAACGGCAACACTACGCCGTTGTATGTGCATGTTGATGCATCGCAGTCGTTTCAGTATATACAGCTATTGCCTAATAAACTTGGTATTGATAGCGCTGTTATTGGTGCTGGCAAAATATACGGCCCAAAACAAAGTGCGGTGCTGTATTTAAAGGCGGGCATACAAATTGAACCGTTACTGTACGGGGGCGGACAAGAAAATGGGGTTAGGCCTGGTACCGAAAACATAGCACAAATTGCCGGCACTGTAACTGCTTTGCAACAAACTGACAAAATGCGCCAATCTGAAACTAAACGTATGCAAGAACTTCAAAACTATTTTCTAGTAAAACTTTCGGAATTAGAAAATATCATAATTAACGGGTCGCTAAAATACCGTATTCCCAACAATATACACATTACTTGCAGTGGTTTTGATAACGAAACCCTAGTAATGCAGTTAGACGAACTAGGTGTAATGGCCGCAACAGGTAGTGCTTGCCATGCAAGTAATGACGAGCCGTCGGCGGTATTACGTGCCATTGGGCTTAGCGATGCACAGGCACGCAGCAGCGTAAGGTTTAGTATGGGCCGCACAACAACCAAAAATGACATTCAAACTACAGTTGCAGCCCTGGCCAAATGTTTGCGTGCTTAAGCAAAAGCGGTATACTTAAACCTAGACATGTTAAGTAAAATTAAAAATGTTATATCTGTAAGACGTTTGATGGCCTTTTTGGGCCTGCTACTCATTGGTGTAATTAGTTTCGCTCATCCGCTTGCTGCCCAAACTGTTACACAAGGTTACGGTACCGACGAAGCGCTGCAGCGGGGCATGTTAGTATCGCTAAAAGAAGGTGATTCAACAAAAGTAGTAGCTGCAGATAGCAGTAACATTAAACGCCTTCACGGTGTTGTAGTTAACCCAAATGATGCTCCGGTAACTATAAGTAGCGAGACTCAAAAAACTTTTGTCGCGACAGTGGGTCGCTACGAGGCTTTAGTAAGTGACGAAAACGGCACAATAAAACAGGGCGACTACATTACCGTATCCAGCGTGCCGGGTATTGGTAAAAAAACTGATACAAAAAGTATTAATGTAATCGGTAAAGCAATAGCCGATTTTGACGGAAAGTCAGACGTGTTAAGTACTACTGATTTAAAAGACAATGGTGGTATATCGCAAAAAGTAAATATAGGCCGGCTAGCACTAGATATAGGCATTGGCGCCAACCCACTTGCTAAGCCGGAGGATGTCAATTTACCAGGGTTTTTAAAAAAAGCTACCGAATCTGTTGCCCAGAAGGCAGTCAGCCCGGTACGGGTATATCTAAGCTTAGCTATACTTTTGGCCTCAATAGCCATCGCAGGAAGCATGCTTTATGCTGGCGTGCGCAGCAGTATGATTAGTATCGGCCGAAACCCTTTATCTAAGCAATCTATTACAAAAAGTCTTATTCAGATTATCATTACTAGCTTTATTGTTTTCATTATTGGTATTTTTGGGGTATATTTATTACTGAAGTTATAAGCATTAGCGCATAGTGTGGGGGATATTTTAGAAGGTGGGGATACTAATACTTGTTCTAGCAATAATTGCCGGCAGTTTAGTTGGTTTTTTACTGTACACTCAAAAAAAGCACGCTAAAGCAGCAATGCCAACAGCGGCCACACTGTCTGAAAACGCAATTACAGATGTAGAACATATCTTTAATGATGAATTCCGAGAGGAACTACGTAACAGGGGCCGACTGCATTTCGAGAAAATTATTGGCGAAAATGCCATGTTTTTACAACAAGACCTACGCCTAACTACCAGCCAACTTAACGAGTACATGAAGCAAGAAATTACTCGTACCTTAAAAGAAGAATTTAGTAAGTACGAAGAATCAATTAACGACGCTAAACAGCTTGCAATAGAAAGTATCGAAAAAACTCAGGCAACTATAGAACAACAGCGTCAACTTATGACTCAACAGCTCTCAGAACAGCTCAGTGCCGAAAAAGCCCGTGTTATAGCCAGGTTCGAAAACCATATGGCTGATGTTGTTAACCACTACATTATGACTGCAATTGGTAACCAAATAGACCTTAGCGACCAGCTTGAGTTTATATTAAACGACCTGCAAGATAATAAAGATGCCATTATTGAGGATATCAAAAATGGCGCATGAGTTAGATCATGTAAAACTACCTTTATCTGTCATTACTATGATAGATCTTGCCAGAGTGGGCCGCGAACTAACCGACCTAGACGAGTATTTGCTGCAAGCTGCTATTCGCACACCTGGCACTCCTATGCAGCTACCACGGCTTTCTAAAATGCTTGATGAAACAGCAAATGTAAATAAGGTTAACCTACTAGAAGAAAAGCAGCGCAAAGCCCTAATTACAGCCTTATCGTATGTAAAAGAAAAGGCTCCCCGCTTACATATAAGCTTTAGTGCCGAACCAAACGCAATTTTTATAACTAAGATCGCCGAATATATTAGGAACGACATTAATAGCATGGCCCTTATACAGATAGGTTTGCAACCTACTATTGCTGCAGGTTGTGTGCTGCGCAGTAGCAACAAGCAATTTGATATGAGCCTTCGCCACCACTTACGTGATGCTAGGCCTATTTTGCTTGAAATGATAAGCAAGGTTAAAGACGTAAGCCAGCCAGCTCTTCAAAAGGCAGAAGTAAAATGAGCGTAGGTACAAACCAGCATTTCGAAAAACTTATTGCCAGCGGTAACCCTGTCGGCGAGGTTATAGCAGTAGATAAGTTTTTGGTAAAAGCCCGTGGTCTACAACCAGTACGTGCGCATGCTTTAGTAATGTTCGAAGACGGCAGTAAAGGCTTTGTTCAACAAGTAACTTCTGATGTTGTAGTCATTCTACATCTGGGCGATAAAACATTAGTCTCTGGTATGACTGCTGTTGTACAACACCAAGAACTTGTTTGTAAAGTGGGTAAAGATTTTATAGGAAGAGTAGTAAGTGTCACAGGTGAGCCGCTTGATGGAAAAGGACCAATTGCACCTGACAGTGTTTGGCCAGTTTTTAACACCGCACCACCGTTATACGCCCGTAAACTGCTAGATGTTCAGCTTGAAAGTGGTGTCACAGCTATAGATGCACTTTTTCCTATTTTGCGCGGTCAGCGTATGGCACTTTTGGGCGATAGTAAATCGGGTAAAAGTACACTAGTTACACAGCTAACCCTAAACCAAAAAAATACTGATCAAATTGTAGTTTATGCACTTATTGCAAAGCGCCGTAGTGACGTCGATGCGCTTTTGACACAACTTCAAGAAGCAGATGCCCTAAAATCTGCCATTGTGGTAGTTAGTACCATGTTTGAATCACTTGTTATGAGCTATATTGCCCCATATGTAGCTTGTGCTATTGCAGAGTATTTGTGGCAGGAATGTTCGCAGGATACGATTATTATCTACGATGATTTAACTAGCCATGCCCATGCTTACCGTGAAGTTGCCTTATTGTCTGGCGTAAGCCCTGGCCGCGATAGTTACCCAGGTGATATGTTTTATGCCCACAGCAGTTTATTAGAACGCGCTGGCCGCTTGGCTAAAAATAGCGCGCATCTTACTAGTATCCCTTTAGTTAATGCAGCCGGCGGTGACATTACTGCTTATCTGCCAACCAATATTATGTCTATTACAGATGGCCAGTGGATTTTAGATATGAGTATATTTAGGAATGGTATTAGGCCGGCACTTAGCATGGGACTAAGTGTTACGCGTGTAGGTGGCGTGGGCCACAATAAGCGCCAAAAAAAGCTTGCAAGCCAGACACTTAAATTGCTTGCAGACTACCGCACTGCTGATGAATTTAGCCACTTTGGTAGCGAACTTGCTGCAGAGGCTAAACACGCCCTAGAAGCAGGTAAGAACATTTTTGCAGCTCTTACACAAAGCCCAACCGATATATACCCGTTCATGTCGCAACAGCTAATGCTAGATATTATTTTAAATAATGAAGCGGGTGCGCTGCTAGATGTTAACCAGCTTAAACTAAACGTCAACGAATATTCAGTAAAAATCACTAAGGATGAAGAATATGATAAGGTCCGTGACGAACTAAAAAAACGTTGTGTTGTGGAGCTTAAAAAATGAGACGACCAAGCGAGATCGAGAAAGATGTGATGGCTATGGCTACGCTCAGTGAATTAACGAGTGTCTTTGAAGGTATCGCCAGTATGCGCATAGCCCAAATTAAAAACCAAGTTATGCAAGCGACACTATTTTTTCAAGAACTCTGGAGCATTTATTCACAGCTAAGGGTCGATGCAATATTTAGGTTTGGACGTAGCCAGGCCGGCGTTCAGGTGTCTCCAAAAGAGCTATACGTTATTATTACAGCCGAGGGTGGTTTTAGCGGTGATATTGATCAAAAGCTCATTCAATTAATGCTAGCAACTTACGACAGTGAAAAAAATGACATTATTGTTATAGGGCACCACGGTGCACTGCAGCTAGCCCAACGTGGAATTAGTTTTAAAAAATACTTCAAGTTGCCCGTTAAAGACCAAAATATCAACGTAGGACCTATTATCCGCGAGGTGCAGCAATACCGTACCACAACCGTGTTTTATCAAGAGTATGTATCGCTTATGGTGCAAGATGTGCGCAAAATCGAACTGTCAAACGCTGTTGCAGCCGAAGGTGGTCAACAGTTAAATAAAAAAAATTCCGAAGTTATAAGCGAAGAAAACTATATTTTTGAGCCGACAACCTACGACGTAGTAGACCACCTTGAAAGTTCTATGATGCGCATTGCACTTAGTCAACTTATTTTAGACAGCAAGCTAGCCCAATATGCCAGTAGGTTTAGGGCTATGAGTGCCAGCCATACACGTGCCGATGAGGCTAAGGATGAACTGAAGCTTAACTATAACCGTGCCAGGCGTGCAATTAAAGACGAGCGCCTTAAAGAGATCGTTAATGGTATGAGAAAAGCGGGGATAGGTGCATGAGCGTAGGTTTTGTAGTTTCAATTAAAGATTTAGTTGTACGCGTGCAGTTCCCAGATACTGTGCCTGGCTTAGGCGAACTTGTAGTGGTGCAAAATAACCATGATACGAGGTTACTTGTTGACCACCTAGAACCAGGCGGTATTGCATTTTGTTTAAACGTACGTAGCGACAGACGCATTCATAAAGGCATGGAAGTAGAAACTTCTGGCAAGGGTATAGAGATCCCAACTGGGGATATTACAATCGGCCGTATTTTTGATGCGCTTGGGGCCCCACTTGACGGTCAACCACCAGTTAGCGGCGATATTAAGTATAAAGACATTTTAAAGTTGCCGCAGCGGAGTGCCGAATTTAAGGTAGCAAAGCCTGAAATACTAGAGACGGGCATTAAGGTTATCGACTTCTTTACGCCGTTTGTAAAGGGCCGCAAAATGGGTATTATTGGCGGTGCTGGTGTGGGCAAAACCGTACTTACAATGGAGCTTATCAATAATATTGCTAAGAGTGGTCACGGGCTTTCGTTTTTCGCCGGTATCGGTGAACGTATCCGCGAGGGCCACGAATTATTTGAGACCCTAAAAGAAAACGACCTACTTAAAAACACATGTATGTTCTTCGGGCAAATGAACGAGAACCCGGTGCAGCGTAGTTTAATTGGTATATCTGCAACTGCTTTAGCTGAATACTTTAGGGACGAACAAAAAAAGGACATTCTGTTTTTTGCTGATAACATGTACCGTTTCGTACAGGCCCGTAACGAACTTAGTACAATATTAGACCAAGTGCCAAACGAAGGTGGTTACGAACCAACAATCTTTAGTGATATTAAGGTATTACAAGACCGTCTTAGCAGTAACGAAAACGGATCTATTACCAGCGTACAAACCATTTATGTACCTGCCGACGACCTTAGTGACCCAGCCGTGCAGCTTATTCAGCACGAGCTTGACGGTATAATTGTGCTTAGTCGTAAAGTAGCAGAACAGGGTATGCGCCCGGCAGTTGACCTTAACCAAACTGTATCAAGCCTGCTAACCCCGGCTATTGTGGGAGATAGACATTACTTACTAAGCGTGCGTGTACAGGCGTTGCTTAACAAATACGAATCCCTAAAGAGTATTATTGCCATTATTGGTGAAAACGAACTTAGTGCTGCTGACCGTGCCGATTATGGCAAGGCTAAAAAACTTATTGCTAACTTTACTCAAAACATGAACGTAATGGAGAAAATGAACGGTATTAAGGGAGACATGTTTACGCGCGAACAGACCCTGCAGTCTATTGAAGAAATAGTGGTCTAGTATGGATGAGTCAGCTGTAAAAGATGCAAATGAGGTGACTAGCGAACAGAAGCCGTTGGGTGGCGCGCCGGCCGGTCAAACAGACCCGTCAGTTGTACGCACTGATATGCATATTAAGGTATATTCGCCGTTCCACATATATTATGACGATAAAGCTAAAAGTATTTCTGCAGTAAATGACACAGGCCCATTTGATATTTTGCCGGGACACCGTAACTTCATGACCCTTGTTAGTGCCTGCGAACTTATAATTCGTACCCCTGCAGGTCAAGAAGAAATGATTAAGATATCACGCGCTGTTATGCATGTTAAAGCCGATGAAGTCCGTGTTTTCCTTGATGTCTAACGTGGCCCTAGTTGGTCAGGCACTATTCCAAAGCTAGGAAGCTGAAACTGAATGACCCGCCAGGGTTTGTGCCAGATATTGCAATACTAAAACCAGTAGAACTTCGGTTTGTGATGTAGGGCGTAAAGTTGCAGCCGGATGGACAAACCGGCGTAATAACGACATGAGGGTTAGATGTAAACTTTACCGCAAAAGTAATATTAGCCATAATACCAGCGCCTGCACCACCGCCATTGTTAACTGTAACGGTTCCAGCAGTGTCGCTACCATTTATACTTACAGTACCACCACTACCAATTGATCCACCACTGCTAACACCCGGTGTTGCTCCGCCGCTATCAATATGGCGGTTTAGCTGTAAATCTTGGTTTAGTACAAGTTTATCAGTGCTAATAACAGGGGCAGATAGTGTACCGCTAAATGACCCACTAGATGCAACCGATAAACCTTTTTGTATAGTAAGCTGTCCCTGAATGTTGGCATTACCAGATATAGACAGGCTGTTTAGCTGTACTTGGTCAAACTGGCTAGTTCCAGATACGGTTATCCCAGGTAAGCTAAGTGCGCCGCCCACTTTAATTGCGCCGGCCACATCTAGGCTGTCACGTATAAGTACTTTGCCTGTAAAAACAGCATTAGATTCTATACTCAGAAGCTGTTTAGGGTCGCCTACTCTGGAGTCGTTACCCTGAAGACTTTTTAAGGCATCCGCAGTTAGTTTTTGGGTTGCAGTTTGATCTTTTTTTGCTTGGTTTTTGCTAGTTTGTATAGCTAATACAAAAACAATTGCAGATACTAGCAGTATAAAAATAAACAACAGTAGATAAATGTTAACTTTATTAACTAGTGACCTTACATAGGTCTGAAAATCGAACTTTTTATTACTTGGCGGTAAAGCAGGTTGATCGCCGCTTGTAGCAGGTGCTGCACCAGGTTTTATGATTGTATCAGGCGATTCCAGCGAATCCATACTCTCTAAAGACTCATTTGATTTATTCTCATCCATTTGTCAGTTTTTCCTCTTATGGTTAAGTATATGATAATAATACATATAATGCCACCAAAATTTTATGCCTTGCATGCCTTATAATAAATCTATAGTTTATATGCAGTCTACATTTAAATATCATTGTTATAACAGTGGTCATTTGCAATAATACTTATGTTATGGCAAACTGAACGTGGGAGAGTGTAGATAAAAACGTTTACATAAAATGTACAGATACAAATACAACACCAGCTATCATCATAAAAGTCGGCGTGCAAGACGTTCGACAGTTTTAGCCGCTGCCCTTATCGTAATAACACTCGGCAGCGCTATATATATTGCTATCGACACATATATACAATCTACCAAAAAACAAGCAGCCACATCACAGCCAACCTTTTCTAGCGTCCAAGGGGCATCTGTTAATCTGTTTCGTACAGAATATTTTCAGTTCCAGGCAGATGATAACTGGAAAGAAATTCCTACAGAAACTACAAAAGGCCACTATGTTTATCGCAGTTATAAAGGCCCACTTGTCGAACACGACATAGTAATCGACGTTAATAACAACAAAGAAGAAGCATTATCTAACGTACGCACTAACCATGTTATGCCAGTCGAAATAGATAGTACCGGTAAGTTTAATATAGTTAGTGGTGTCGGTGAACATTGCCGTGTACTGCTACCAAAAAATACTCTTAATTTGCCACTAATGGTGACGCAAAAACAAGTTAGCTTTGTATGTTCACCAGACTCAGTATTATACGAAGTTAAACTTGGTGTAGTTGGCGGCAATACTAAAATGCAAATGCCTAGGCCGGACGGTAGCCGTGCAACGTATAATATAACTTACCGAAATCTAAAGTTTACGTCAGACGACGTAGTATTACGCGGCATAGCAGAAACATTCCAAACACGCTAGACAGCCAGCCTAAAGCTTATGCTATAGTATTACCTAGTGAAGCGCATATTTATGAGTTTAGTGTTGGTTTTTGTGTCATATCCTTTGTCGGTTATGGCTCAAACTTATAACTCTACAAGCTACCAAATTAATGAGGCAACTTTTAATAGCGGTGGCGGTATAGATTCTAATTCGGCAAGCTATAATGCTCGTGGTTCAGCAGGTGATTTAGGTAACGGTGAAGCTACGAGTGCAAGCTATGCCGCTTTTGGTGGATCTATAACACCCGATCAAGAATACCTTGAAATGAATGTTACTGGCAGCACTGTAGATTTAGGTACAATCTCAACAACTTCGACAGGAATCGGCTCTTCTACATTTTATGTTCGTGCATATATTAACGGAAGTTATGTAGTAAAGACCCTAAGTACACCACTTGCAAACGGTAGCTATGTTTGGGCGGGTATGTCTACTGCAATACCACCAACACAAGGCACAGAACAGTTCGGCATTAACCTTGTGGCAAACACTACGCCAACAAACCCCTCATTTCCAGCGGGTGCAGGCGCTAACCCGGTACTGGTACCTAATGGAACATTTGCAAATGGTCAGGCGGCAACTGGCTATAATACAGCAGGGTCATACAAGTATATTGCCGGCGATACTATTGCTACTAGTGGCAGTGGACGTGCGTGGGGCCAAACAAATTACACTGTTACATACGTTGCAAACTCAAGCCCCATAACACCAGGTGGCCAGTTTACTGTAGATCACGACATGGTAGTGGTGGCAACTTACTAAAGCAAAGTTTTGAACAGTTGTGGATAAAACCTTATGCTATATACACTTTGCCAAAAAGCAAAAGCATGTTACTTTGATAGTGGCAATTAACCTAAAACAAAAACTACAATACTAAATAAAAGGAGAAAACATGCTTAAAACTAGTATGTTGCGTGCTCAAAAGAGCTCGCACAAATTACTTGTTGTACTGCAGTCTGCAGTTTTAGTTGGTGCCAGTCTGACTCCGCTAGCTCTTATGTCAAGCGCGAGTGCAGCACCCCAACTATTAAATCGTAATGCAGCAATTACAACAGCGCGTCCCGGTCAAGCTATGAATATAACGTTCACATTTAGGATTCCTACAACTCCAGCACAGCCTGTACAAGCAATTGTAGTTGAATTTTGTGATGCACCACTAGGCGCATGTACAATCGTGAACACGCCAACAATACCTTTGGCAAGTACAGTGTCCCAGAGCGGTTGGGCACCAGCAACAGCGTTTGGTACATATACTAGGCGCAACAGTACTGCAACACCTGCAAGTACCAACACAGAAGTACTTGTATCCCGTGTTGAAGCTGGCAACGTTACTTCTGTATCACCTACAGATTTAACAATTGGATTTACAGGCCTTACTAATAACGCTCTAGCAAACAGGTCATATTACCCACGCATTCGTGCATATAGCGACGGCGCAGCTACAGCCCTAGTATGGGAAGGCGCAGTTGCACAGAGCACAAGCCAGACACTAACCGTAAATGCCCGCGTACAAGAAGTATTAGCCTTTTGTGTCGGCAGTACATTAATAAATGATGCAACTACAACTCCAGGCGCAGCCTGTGCCA
>JAYUPU010000012.1:0-14694 GCA_043759925.1 bacterium
TCAAAGTTTAGATCGATGTTTTGATCGCCTATCCATACTTTAATAACAAATTCACCGTCTTTACCTATAAGTACAAGCATCTTTACGGTTTCACGGTCAGCAGCTTGTTTTTCTGTAAGACCTTCACGGCCGTAGTTGAAAAGGAAGCCAGTGTACAAATCACCAACTGTAATCATTTCGCTGTTAAGACCAGTAACATTTCCGCCCTCGCGGGTTGGAACGATACGGCTTGCAGCGTTTTCGATAACAGCAAAATCATCAACTAGTTGTGCGCCTCTAGGGGCTTTTACAACAGATGCGATTGTTCGAATAGCATTCATAGCTTCTACTTCGTTGCTGCGATATAGGGCTGAAAGTTCTTTAACACGCTGTAGGCTTGAGGCATCAATTGTAGATGCTTTACCATTAAACAAACCGGCTGGTTCAGTCATATAGGCAGTTATAGTTGCAAGTACTTCTGGTTTTTTACAAACTTCGTCTAATAGTAAGTCTGCAAAAGTTTCAGGGTTAACAGGAACGTTCTCGCCTTTATCATTTTTAGTAGTAAAACGGTTCATTAGGCTATCTGCACCACCAACGTTGTCTAATGCAAACTCTTTGTTTAGTGAAGTGCTCATATTAAAGCCATTTACACAAAGTTCACCGATTTGCTGTTGTTGTTCTGTATTAAGTTCTACGGTAGCAACAGTCTCAGCATTACCACTTGGGGTATTTAGTGTTGTTTCGTCGTTGCCACATGCGTTCATTGCAAGCAATGAGCCTGCTAGAACAAGTGGTGCACCGATTCTTGTTAACATATTTGGATTTGCCATACTATTGTTCCCTTATTACTTTAGCCCTTAGGTCGTTGCTACAGTAACTTCTGTAGTTGACGTAGGTGCAATGTTAATTTGTTGATCGATTAGTTGTTGGGTTGGTTGACCAAAATTGTCATCCATACACACGTCAAATTGGGTCTGCATATATGTAGCGCCGTTAGATTCGCGGCCTTCAGCAGCAGTTAGGGCTTTTTTAAGCTCGGCAGCTGTTGGTTTTTCGCTTACAGTTACTTCAGGATATTTTACTGTAAAAGCATCTTCTGCTTGGTCGGTGCATAGATCAACCACTTCAGTGTGGAAGCTAGTCATCCTTTCGTCGACTGTTTTGGTATTGTCTGCACACGCTGTCACACCTAAACCTAACACTATGGCTAGGGGTGCAACGCGCTTAAAAAATTCATTAGATATATTTCGGTTCATTTATTACTCCATCGTGGCGTATTACTTAAAGACGTTAATGTCTGTGTCATACGTCACCTTTATACATAAACAGTATATCACTATTGTTTATGTTTGTCAATATATTCTATAACATTTATGTTAATTTGGCTATAGCGCTTATGCTAAGCAACTCTTTTCAGAGTTTTAAACCAGTCTGATTGGGCATTATCTAGCTGTATAGTGCGCTGCGACACAGATTTTAGGGCTGCATCTACAGTTGCCTGTTTTTGTTGCACATCATTAATATACTTTTGCACCTGGGCATCAGTTTCTAATATAATATTCTGACCCCTGTTAGCACCAGCTAGCACATCACCTCTTTTAATGCCCTCACCCCTTAACACTGGGTGTGTCACCTGTACGGTAATAAGTTCGTTATCACGGCTAATACTTTTTAGCGATTCAAGCGTTGCGCCAAAACCACTTCTAAAGTCACTTACTACAATAAACTGTGCCATGTCGGTTATTTTTTGTGACCTACGTGATGTTGCTTGCAATACTTCAGCTAAGGTTTCGCGCCCTAGTACTGGGCCTGTTTCGATATTTTTATCCTTTTTAAAGAACCTGCCTGTTTTTTGAGGTGTAGGGTCTAGCGCCCTCTGTGTAGATAGCCCGGCGACAGATAAGCCACGTTGTACTGCTTTTTTAGCAGCATTTGCGCCGTCATATGTCCGGGCACTGTTAGTCGCTGCATCGTAACTGCGGCCGTCTGTCCAGCGTACCAATAATGGTGAGCCCTGTATTTCACCTGCACGTAATAGCAAATGTGATGCTATAAAGCCAAGCGCGCGGGCAGTCATGTCAAGGCCACGCGTTTTGGCATAGCGCTCATGGGTAGGAATATCACTTACAAATACTGTAAGCGGGCTTTTATCTGCATAAAACTGGCGTTCTAATAGTTCGCCGTCTGGCATACGGGCACTTTGCGCCCAATCTATGTTGCGTGCATCGCGCGTACCGTCGTATATAGTTAGACCGTCTAAATCAAAACCACTGCCAATAGTTAAGCTAGTATCATTGCCATAAAAAAACTGGCCAATGGCGGCATCACTTTGTGGCAGCCTAAGCTGTTGTTCAAGCTGTACAAGGCTAGAGTAATTTACGACATCTACTGACATGACTAAAATTCCTTTTAAAGTCTACTTACCTAAGCAGCACTTCTAATGCTAGCTTCGATGCGTTCTTGTTTTGCAGCCTCTAGCTCGCTTGGGTCCGCATCAACTTCAAAGCGGTGACGCATAATATAAGGAAGTACTTTATTAACATTATCGGTCGTTACCTTTACTTTACCATTGCGCACAGCATGGGCACGGGCAATTGTTAGGGCAGATATCATTGAACGGTGACCATCCGCCTTCATTTCTACACCATCAAGCTGTGAAAGATTGTTAAATGCGTTTGCTACAAGTTCTATAGCATCTTCTTCGATAGCTACTTTAGCTATGGTAACTTTGATACCGTCTACTTTTGCGCCACGCAATATGACATTTGGCTGAGTATTATGCGTACCTGCCCTAAAAGCAGATCCCACGGCTATCCTGTCTGCTACGGATGGTGAACCTACATATATTGATGCGCCAAAACGGTCGCGCAACGGGTCGCTAATTGGGAATGTACCCTGCCCTGTTGCGTTAGGGTTTTGTGTACCTACTGCGTAAAAACCGCGTGGTAAATCATATTGTGTATTACCAATCATGGCGTGGCCTTCTGACAATGCATCATAAAGCGCAGCTTGGGTCTTGGTGTTCATACGGTTAAGTTCGTCTAACAATAGTACGTCGGCAAACATAGCACCGTGTCGGGGTTCAAACTCATCTGTTTTTCGGTTAAAAAACTCTAAGCCTATGATATCAAAGGGCTGCTTATCAGGTGCACCTTGTACACGGCCAAAAACCAATCCACCGATAGCATGAGATAGCTTTTTAGCTGTTTCAGTCTTACCTACACCAGGTACACCCTCGATTAAAAGGTGTTGGCCTGCAAAGTAAGTATCAGTTACTAGCTTAGCCATACCGCCCGTACCAACTAAACCAGTGCATAGTTGTGTTTCAACCAAAGTCATAGTCTGTGCTGCGCTATTAATTTCAGCTTGAAACTCATCTGTATCTTCAATAATTTCACTCATAATATTCTCCTAATTTCTATTCCAATCCTTACGCATACCAATAGCTGCTCCAAGTGCGGCAACCGCTCCACCTACATACCAAAACAGGTTAGTCGAGCGTTTGCTTGTTTCTTGGGTTTGCTTTGCTGTCTGTTCTTCTATAATTTTTTGAATTTCAGCTGAGTTTGCAGCTGTTATAACTGACACGTTATCAAATAGTCCGTCTATAGATCCAAAACCTGTTGTATCAACACCAGACGGCGTTGGATTTACATCATAAGGGGTACGTACAAAGTTACCGTCCGCAGTGCCGGGCATAACAACTATAATCTCGGTACCTGTTTGGGCAATTTCCGTCATTTGAACCATGGCAGCTTCGCGGTTTTGGATTGTGCCATCTGTATAAACCATTAATGCATCATTGCCAGCATTGTCACTGCCAGCTAAAATATCTGAACCTAGTGCAAGTGCAGCTTGTAGGTTACCGCCATTGGCATTTATTTGGTTTGCTACTAACCCTGTTGCCAGTGTTGTGCGGTCGGTAGATAGTGCTGAAGTTAAGGCTACATCATCGCCAAACAGTACTACACCAGACCTTGCATCAACCGGGAATGTTTTTGCAGCGGCTATTAAGGAATCGCTTACAGATACATACCTGGTTAAATCGCCGTCCATATCACTGGTAAACTGCATAGATTCTGATGCGTCTACAATGTGCATAAACTCAGAATCTGGGACAGTCGTTTCGTATTCTAGTTGTGGGCCTAGTGCCTGCACGGCCATAATA
This sequence comes from bacterium, assembly GCA_043759925.1. Taxonomy (GTDB): domain Bacteria; phylum Patescibacteriota; class Saccharimonadia; order Saccharimonadales; family SZUA-47; genus RFTN01. The sequence goes on from JAYUPU010000012.1 coordinate 4,151, forward strand.
CTGACACCAGTGCCCATAAGTGCCCATTTGCCCCATCTGTTAAATTTGCTTTTAAATTTACCTTCGTTGCCAGCGGCCTCTATAGACGTTTCGGCAATTTCGATATCGCCAACTAGGGCATCTTGGGATGTTTTAGGGTTGCGAAAATAATCAACACTAATAAGTGCGGCAGGTATGGCTATGCCGGCAGCAATGGCACCCCACCCAAACATGCTTTTGGCATCTTCAAAGGATAGCGTGCTTATATCTTGTATCTGATTGATTATTTCGCTCATATCAGTACAAACACTAACATACTTATGCTATTTTGTCAATTAAGTTGTGGTGTTAGTGTCTGTACTATGGGGCTTTGTTTTTAGGCGCACTAAACCTAAATCCAAAAGTACTTCCTTTGCCCTCGGTGCTTTTAAAAATAAGCGATCCGCCGCTGGCAACAATAACTTTTTTCGCCATAAATAGCCCTAGGCCAGTGCCATCTGGGCGTGCTTTGCGGGCGTTGCCTGCCCTATAAAACTTAGTAAACAGATGGGGCTGTTCAGCCTTAGCCACGCCCATACCATCGTCTTTTACAGCAAATTCCACACTATCGCCTACTTGTTGCAGTGTTAATACAACCGATCCACCAGCAGGCGTGTAATATATAGCGTTATCTGTAAAGTTCATAACAACTTGCCGTATTTTAGTCTCGTCTAACATTAATGTTGGGAATTCTTTGGGCTTATCAAATTGCATAGTAAGGCCGTGCGACTGAACAGTTCCTACTAACTGCGCGATTTCTGATTCAATTAGATCGGGTAGATAAACGGGCTGTGATTCTATAATAAATTTACCTGTTTTTAGACGCGAAACGTTAAGCAAGTCGGCTATTAGATACACCATGCGCTGGCTACTTACAAAAGCTTGGTCTATAAACTTCTTTTGGGTTTCATTAAGTTTGCCTGCATCGCCTTCACCCAACATACTTAAATAACCCTTAACGCTGGTGAGCGGTGTGCGCAGTTGGTGGCTAGCCATACTAATAAACTCGTCTTTGGCTTCGTCTAGGGCTTTTAGCTTATCATTTGTCGTACGTAGTTCTTTGGTGGCACCATTTACTTTTTGCTGCAGCGTTATGTTAAAGTTCTCTATCTGTTCAAATCGTAAAGCATTTTGAGAAGCAATAGCAAGCTCGTTTGCCATAAGGCGCAAAAGATCTACATCGCCGTCGCCGTATGTATTACCGCTGAGTTTTTGTCCTAAAATTATATATCCTACCTTACCCACATGGGTAGTAAGCCTTACGATTGCTGCAATTCCATGAGTATTTAATACTCCATAGGTATCACTGTGTCTAATACGAAGGTCGTCTACTATAAGTACCGATTTAAGAGATAGTCCTGACAATACAGTCTCTAATTCTGCATTTGGCTGCAATACTTTAGAGCCTTCATATCGCAATGCATTAGCGCCTTCATAAATAACAAATGTACAAAATGATACTTTTAAATTTTTTTCAATAACTGCAGAGCTTTTTTTAAGAATTGTTTCTATTTGGATACTTGATACAAGTACGTTATTTAGCTCGGCAATTACTGACTGTCCATCATAAGCATCACGGTAGAAAAGTCTATTTGTGTACTTATCAAAGAAGTGCTTTATAAGGTTGACCGTAGGACTAAATATTACCGCCAAAACTACAAAAACAGATAACTGCTTTATGTTAACTTCGTTGTTTGGCAAAAACACATAGGCGATTGATACAAAGAGTCCCGAATATACTACTAAGAAGACTCCAAAAGTAAGTAGATAAGCAAGTGACCTAGCAACAATAAGTCTGATATCAAACAACCTATGCTTAACGATTGCTATACCAATTATTACTGCAAATAAAAGTACATATAAAGCGCTTGCACGTACAAATGCATTAACGCCAAACACAAGAGGCATTATAAAGTTTGTAAGCGGCACAACGCCCCACAAAATAATAGACCCCATTAGCAAATAGCTCACTCTAGATCGCTCTTCATGTTCGCTTGTTTTATATCGTTTTATAAGCTTAGTGAAGCCTATCCCGACAGATAAAGTTGCATGTGTAATAAATAAGGGTATAAGCGGACCGGGTACTAGCCCTGTACCGTCACCGTAGCCTTTTATAATAAGTTGTGTGGGCAACGCGACTAGTATTAATACTGTAAGGAGTATATACGGCCAACCGAACCGTCTTGGTTTTACAAATTTTGCAAACGGATACGTATACGCCAGAAAAAAGAAACCTGCATTCTGCAATACAACTAGTGCAAAAGTTATTTTAATAACTAGCAAGGCTGCATCGCCTGTTGTCTGAAGAGAAAAATAGCCAGCAAAGGACCATCCTACTAAACATACAGATAAAAACGCAAACAACCGATTAGTAGCACTGTTAGGGTCACGAGATAAGGCAAAAAAACCTATACCCAAGGTCATGATACTAGCTGCAATAAGAACTGCAAGTTCTAATGTGAATCCACTATTTAACATGTTTATGCCTATATGTATCATAACGACTGTTTAAAGCTTTTAAAACACGTAATGTACAATATCTTTGCAATCTGCGTTATAGTACCAGCAGTAACAGGGGCAAACATGAAAAATAATTATCAGGCATGGGACATAGATAAAACCGAGTTTTTAGATACATGGCAAGATAAACAAAAGCTTTTATTTTTTGTTAATTACGCTGTATTAGCACCATCTGGGCACAATACACAGCCATGGGAATTTAAATTTGAAAACGATTCTATATTACTTCAGCACAATTCACACCGTGATTTACCTTTTTCGGGGCAACTTGCCGCCGAACCATATGTTAGTTTGGGTAGCTGTACCGAAACTCTACGTCATGCTGCTTTAGGGTTTGGTTATGAGCTCAATATCGACTACCTTTTTACAAAAAAGGCAGTTGCCTTGATTAGCTTGGGTAGTAAGACAAAACAGCAACCTGAAATATTGGAAGCTATTACTCATCGCAGTTCAAACCGTACCAAATTTAACACCCAGCCGACACCACAAAAAATACTAGACTTTTGCACTACGCATAACCTTACTCTTGCATCGATAGATATCGTTACAGAACCCGAGGAATTTAAGTTTTTAGCTGAACAAACCGCAATTGCAACAAAAAAAATAATGCACGATAAAGAATTTAGAAACGAGCTTAGTAAATGGGTGCGTAATAACCTTACAAAAAAGTATGATGGTATGCCGGGATTTGCACAAGAAATGCCAACACCTCCATCACTTATTGCTAGACATATAGTAAAAAATATAGACATATCTAATGCTCAGGCAAAGGTCGATGCTAAAAGAGTATTAAAAAGCGGTACCTTATTACTGATAAGCGCTCATACACTAACGCCACAAGCTTACTTTGAAGTAGGCAGGCTTTACGCACAAATTTGCATACGTGCAGACATAAAGGGCTATGCAACAAGTGGTGTTGGTGCTGCTGTCATAGATCCATCAACCAAAAAAGCAATTACAAAAAGGCTCAAACTGAAATACCCCCCAAGTGCACTTATAAGGTTAGGCACCACCCCAAAACAAGTAAAACACACACCGCGTTGGCCTGCGCAAAACGTTACTAGCTAGCGCCAGGTCTGCCTTGCATCATTCTTTCTATAAGTAAGGCTTTTCTTTTTTGGTATTCGTCGGTTTTTATTTCAGGGTTAAGCTGTTCATCTGGGCCCATCAAAAACCTGCCAGCATTTATCGGCTGGCCAAGTAATATTTTTTTGGCTGCGTATGCAACATACAGACCAGACAGTACTGCTGCAGCACCTAGTTGGGGCCAGCTTGGTAATGTTCTGCCTACTTCCAATAGTGATTCCATCATTCTTATTGGTACGTTATGTAAGCCAACAAAATATTTACCAATAATTGCTCCCGATTCTTGCCGTGACATTTTTTTATTAGCTAAAATATCTTCAACAATACTTTGCGGTAGCACACCATGCAAAATCGGCTGCTGATTATCTAGGTCAAATCTTTCAATATCTAACAATATATCATCCCCGTCATCTGTTGCCATCAAAACTGGAATGCTTTCGGCACGGGCGCGTTGCCTAATAACTACTTTCATTCTTAGCGAGTCCATTTCATCAACGATAATGTCAGGTCTATACTTTTGTAATATTTCTTCAAGATTTGTCTCGTTAATGCCATCTTTGTAGTGCACTTGCTGAATGTATGGGTCTAGTTCGCTAATTTTTTTGGCGACCACATCTACCTTATGTACGCCAAGTTGATCATAAGATGATCTTATACGGTTGAGGTTTGTAGGGCCAAGTGTATCCATATCTACTAGAATGTAGCGACTGCCTATTCCCTGCATAAGTAGCGAATCTACTACGTTACTGCCGACACTTAACCCCAAAATAAGAATTGTTTTATTATTACTAAGCGTCAGTCTTTCAGTATCAGTTATAAGATTACGGTTACGTGAGCCTCTGAGTTTACCAAGATCTTCTTGAGTAGGGAAATGCACTACAACCCCGTTCCAAGGAAAATATACCCAAAAACCATAACAATCAGTGTCTCCACTGCCAAATTCGGCAGCGAAAGATGCAAACTGCTTATCGTCTAGTTTGTCTATTTGGGCTGGGTACTGTATATGATATAGCTCTTCAATTGCTTCTTCTGTTGCATCGGCAACATAGGTAATTTTGCCTTCGTCGGACAATGTTTTTAAAGTAGTAACGTCCTTTTCGACATTCATATCCAAGATGAGTGGGGTATTCCAATTGCATATTCTCTTACCTATGAATGATTCAACTATTTTACTACCCATTTTTGCTTGCCTCCTGCTTTAAAGTATGTCGAATCTTCATATTTCCATAGTGTAACGTGTGGTTTGACTCTATCTAAACCAACTTCTTCACTTGTTTTACGGTATTCTGAACTTTCTTGCAGTAACCAATCTGAAATAGTGTTTTGCGCTTCTTGTGCCAGCTGATCTGTAGATTCAGTTTCCGATGACATTTCTACATGTATATTTAGCTGCTGCGCACCATCCTCGTCATATGAAACAATCATTGTGCATTTACCAGTTAATTTGTCTTGCAGAGCCTCAGATAATAAGGCTTTGCGGACTGTTTCTGGGTACACCTGAAATGCAAAAAAGCTAACCGAAAAATCACTACGTTCAAAAACATATACAAACGGCAGGTTCCATACAGTGTCTGCAATACCTGCTATGCTAGTTTCGTCCGTTAAACTAATACCGTACTTAGTAAAAATAGTGTCTATTTTTTGCCTAGTAAGTAAGCCGCCCCTATCTTTTAAGTCATACCTATAAAGTGGTAGCCCGCTATAGCTAGAACAGAACAAATTACCTTCATTTTCTTCAAAGTAAAACATCGTTGGGTCATATTGTGCCAGTGTTGGCAACTTCGTTGCGCCGCCGAAAAGTTCGTTATACAAGTCTTTATTTTTTAGTGCAAGACGACGTAGCAATATAGTTAGCGGCGTTTCGTGCGCCATTGTGCCAAGGTCGACGGTACCGTAGTGGTTAAGTGTATCTTTATATATATTTTTTAAGCCTGTCTTTTTCTGCAAATAATCCCTAAACTCTTCACTAAAAGCTTCGGCCGAAAACACAAACTTTATATCATGATTTTTCCAGTTAACACCTTGTTTTTCGCCGTCATCTAGTATGTCTTTTAAAAACGGAGCATACGAGCCAATGATAATTTGGTCAAAGTCGGATGCAAGGTTCTGTACTGCTTTTATAACTTCGGGCTTATTTATACCTGGGGTGATAATACTTAGGGCGTAGCCCTTGTCCGATACTTGCTTGATCGCCTCGTAGGTAAAAACACCGCCTATCCAGACGCCCATAGGAAAAGCATTTATATACAGGGTTGTCTTCTGGTCTATTTCAAAGTTTTGTACCAAATATGCTTCGGCTGTAATTGCATAGTATTTGTCTTGCTCAGATTGCCTTGGAAAATAATAAGGTACCCCACTAGACCCCGATGTTGCCGATATACTCCAGGCTTTGCCCTTAAATACACCGTCCCAGCACAATTCTGATCGCTGGTATTTTCGCAAGTAGTTATCTTTGTCTATTGGGGCTACTGGTTGGTTTATCGACTGATACGCTTCCAGGTGCTTTACGTAGGCCGGAACACGAGCTGTCATCTGTTTATCCAGCGATGTAGCCATTTCTTTGCCTCTTTGTAGCCATTCGGATTCTGGTGTGGTTTTATAGGATTGCAGTAATTTTTTAGCGTCTATGTGGTCACTAGATAGCAAATAGTCATTCATGTTATATACTATAATCTGTTAGTAAATTATATAAAATAAGAAAGTACAAAAACGTTCTTTAAATACTCTTCTCATGATTACAAGATTATCGGCGCGGCTTAAACAATTTGACAGTAGTGACTTTAGGGAAGTATTCATGCGCAGACAGCGCATGGTTGACCCAATTGACTTTAGCGTTGGCGTACCCGAAGATCATACGCCTCTACGCATAAAACAGGCCGGCATACTGGCAATAAACAATAACAAAACGATTTATACTCCTGCAGCTGGCCTTGAAGAACTAAGAGAGCTTATATCTGACAAGCTACTAAAAAAGAACAACATCATTGCAGGCATAAACGATATTACTATTGTGCCCGGCCTAACAACAGGACTATTGCTAGTTTACATGGCAATACTAGACGCTGGTGATGAAATTATTGTTATGGATCCCTGTTACCCTCCCTACCAATACCTTGCAACGGCTATTGGTGTCGATGTCATGAGTGTTCTAACTCTACCAACTTTTCACCCAGATATTCCTACAATCGAAGCAAGCATTACTAATAGGACAAAAGCAATTGTAATAAACAGCCCAAATAACCCAACGGGTGCGGTTTATACTAAAGCAGATCTAACAAAGATAGCCAACATAGCCAGAAAACATAACTTATTTATTATTTCTGATGAAATTTATGAACATTTTTTGTATGACGGCGAACACTTTAGCATTGGTAGCATTTATGAAGATACAATTACTATGAACGGCTTTTCAAAGGAATACGCTATGACAGGCTGGAGATTAGGTTATATATCTGGGCCCAGCGACGTCATAAACGCTATTAACGAACTGCAGCAATATGTAGTGTTCTCATCTTCATCTATTGCCCAACACGCAGCCATAGAGGCCCTAAAACATCCTGTCAGCTTTACTGATAAATACCGCAAAAAGCGAGATCTTGTTGTAGGGACTCTAAAAGAACTCGGGTATGACATGCACGGTACGCAAGGCAGTTATTATGCGTTTTTCAAAGCTCCAAACGACATGACCGATCTTGAATTTATAGATCGGGCTGAAGAAAACGGCCTTATATTTGTACCCGGACGCGCTTTTTCGTCACGACATGGCTATGTAAGACTTTCGTATGGGCTAGACATGCAATCACTGCAAGAAGGTCTAAAGCGCTTACGAAAACTAAATTCTATGCTTTAATACTAAGTATGAGCAAAGTAGCAATTATCGAAGATGACGCAGCAATTAGCCAGATGTACCGAATTAAGTTCGAGACGGAAGGTTATGAGGTTGATACCGCCGAAAATGGCAAGCTTGGCCTACAGCTAATCGAAAAAATGAAACCCGACATGGTGCTTTTAGACCTAATGATGCCCGAGATGAATGGTGATGAAATGTTGCAGAAACTTCGTAAAACACCTTTCGGTAAGGATGTTAAGGTAATTATTCTGACAAACATGGGCGAAAGCGAAGCACCACAGAGTATCAAAGGTCTTAACGTACTAGCTTTTATTGTTAAAGCCAACATGACACCCCGCCAAGTTGCCGACCTAGTTAAGCTTAAACTTGCAGCGTAAAGGGTATAATTAGCACTAAAAACCGCCACTGCCGCGGTATACTATTAGTTGTATGAACGAAAGTATATTCAACTACGATTCTTTTACCGTATCTGATGACCGCAAACGAGTAGATTTTACCTATACGTCAAACCACGGCAGCGATAAGCACAACTTTACAGAATCATATAACTTTGGAGTGGCTCTGCCAGACAGTTTAGAGGTTTTTAGGCTGCTACGTGCACTGCATCTAGTGGCTGGCATTAGTTATTACAAAACATTTGTTAACAGCGATATAGAACACCCCTACGCAATGTCTACCCGCGAAGCAGGTTTTTGGAACAATATATTTAAAAATGGTTTGGGCGAATTTTTGTATGTTAATAAAATAGACCCTGCAAAATTAGCGGTTTTTGGCCCCCAAGAGGGCGCCGACACCAAAAACACAACCCGTATTGCACTAGAACAAAAAGCTTTGCTGGGTATCGGTGGTGGCAAAGATAGTATTGTTGCAGGTGAACTACTAAAAGCAATTGGCGTGCCAGTTACTGGTTTTGTGCTTGGCACAGGCGATGCCACTGGCCAAACAAAGCAAGTAGCTAAAACCATGAAAATAGATCTGCTAAGTGTTGCCCGCACATTAGATAAAACCCTACTAACTGTGCAGCAACAACCCGATGCATACAGGGGCCATGTGCCAATATCTGTATTTTTTGCCTTGGTTGGCTGTTTGCTAGCAGTAGCAACCAAAAAAGCCCACGTAATTGTTGCCAACGAATCTAGCGCCAGCATACCGCGTGCGCATTGGGCCGACACTGATGTTAACCACCAATACAGCAAATCTTTTGCCTTTGAACAGCTAATGCAAAATTACCTACACGACCATGTATCCCAGGATTTATGGTACTTTAGCGCCATACGCCCCTTAAGTTCGGTTGCTATTGCCAAAATATTTGCTGGCTACCCAGATTATTTTACAAACTTTACTAGCGATAATTATGCGTTTAGGGTAGATGCGTCCAAACGCCCCAACGACCGCTGGAGCCTAGAGAGCCCCAAAAGCCTTAGTAGCTACATACTGCTTAGCGCCTGGCTTAACAAAAACCAGCTTGTAAAAATATTTGGGCGCGATTTATTAGACATGCCCCGGCTAGAACCTATGTTTTTTGGCCTAACGGGCATAGAAGGCGATCAACCATTAGACTGCGTGGGTACACCCAGCGAACTACGCGCCAGCCTTGGCCAGGCTTACCAAAACGGCACCTGCAAAGATAGCATACTAATGCTAACTGGCCTACACTGTGACATTATAGACAAAGACAAATTGTTACAGCCAACCGTAGAACACTTTTTAAAAACCAGTGCAGAACAAGCATTTGCGCCAAGCCTAGCAGCCAAATTGCAAAAACAGATTAGCGAGGTATTAGCATGAACTTTGACTTAGGAGCGTTTAACGGCAAGGCAATAATTTTTATTGGCCGTGGGCGCGAAGGCCTAAGTTTTGAAGCATTCATAAAACAGTTTGCATCACCATCTTCATTTTTATTTATAAACCAACAAGACGACCCAGCTTACCTAGACAGTTTGCGTAACATGGATTTTACCAAAACCGTAATTGTTAAAACAGCCGGCTGCCCAGGCCGCACAGTACCAGCACCCTACACCACTCCTACTAAAGTATTTTTTGATTGCGTTGCACAGCTTGGTGCTGAAGTTATTGGTATAACTGGTACAAAGGGTAAAACAACTACTACAATATTGTTAAGCGAAATGTTAAAAACTACCGGCCGAGATGTTAGGCTTTGCGGCAACATGGGTGTGCCAATGCTAGATAACCTGAACGGTGCTACCAGCGAGACTTTGTTTGTTGTAGAACTATCCAGCTACCAACTTAGCGAACTAGAAGTAAGCCCACACACCGCTATTATTACCAACCTATACAACGACCACACCGATTATCACGGCAGCATCGAGGCATATTGGGAAGCAAAGCGCAATATTATGCGCTACATGGACGGCCAAGATACCCTAATTTATAACCCTGAATTTGCAATTATAGATAGTTGGGTCGGCCAAAGCTCGTGCCAAACAATTACTATTGGCGCTGAACAATCTATAGATATTACAGATGCAAAACTATTGGGTAGCCACAACGGCTTGAATGCTGCAATGGCAGTTGCTGCCGCAAAGTTGCAAGGTGTTAGCCTAGATACCTGCCTGCAAGTTATTAAAGATTTTGAACCCGTGCCGCACCGCTTGCAGTTAGTGGCAGTTAAAAACCGTATTACATACATTGATGATGCTATTGGTAGCAACCCCGAGGCAACCATAGCTGGCATAACAACAATAATCAAAGAAATAGGCCCGATTGGTTGTTTATTTTTAGGTGGCCAAGACCGCGATTACGAATATTGGCCACTTATGCAGTTGGTGTCGCGCTTAAGCATACCCTATGTAGTTTTGTTCCCAGACAGTGGTGCAAAAATTAAGGCCCTTAAACCCAATAGCTACAAAGTAGAATTTTTTGAAACCAGCGATATGGCCCAGGCCGTACAGTGGGCAAGTACTAAGTGCCCGCCAGATAGCGTGTGTTTACTATCTACTGCTGCACCAAGTTACAGTATTTGGAAAGATTTCGAACAAAAGGGCGACATGTTCCAGCAGGCCGTTAATGCCCTGCCAGACGTACCAGCTAAAGACTAGTTAGCTTACGC
>JAYUPU010000013.1:0-2139 GCA_043759925.1 bacterium
GCCCACCGTAGTAGCCTGCTGCCAAACCGCCTTTTTTGTTGACTACTCGCTGCCAAGGTAAATCTGGCGGGCCAAAATGGGCAATTCCACCTACAATTCGGCTGGCCTGCGCGCTGCCACACAGCGCCGCAATTTGCCCGTAGGTCATAACCCTACCCTTTGGTATTTGGGCTACAAGCGCGTAAACACGCTGGGCAAATTGCTTATCGCTGCTGCTCATTTAACGTAAACATCTTTTCTGTGCCCAACCTTTACAACTAGTACCGTGACGGTAGTGTCATTGATAGAATATATCACCCTACAATTTCCTTGCCTAATGCGGTATAGGTTTAATGATCCTTGCAATTTAATTGATCCCGTAGGCCTAGGCTGCAAGGCCAAATCTAAAATCTTTTTAGTGATAAGCTGTAAAGTTTTCTTTGGTAATCTTCGCAACTCTTTTTCTACAGATTTTTTACACGTCAGTAAATACTGCACAGGCTTACAGTAGCCCTTCGGCCTTGAAAGTTTTAACTAGTTCGTCAAAAGAAAACGCTGGCTCATTCATACGGTCAAGGGCGTCTTCAAGGTCCTCACTGTCTTCTAGTAGCTGGCTGGTTAAAGCTGACTCTATAAGACTGGAGACAGGTTGGTTTGTACGAATAGCTTGCAGCTTAATTGCTTTGTATAATTCGTCATTGATTGTAAGTGTTGTTCTCATATATGCATCTTAGCATCAAGATGTTGTGTTGTCAAAATACTCCAAGATCGCGAGCCAGTCTTTACACCGTACCAGGTGGTCTGGTGCATCTAAATGCCAACCGTATTCCCCGAACAATATTGCATCTGAACCGTATTCGATAGCGGATAAGCAGTGCTCAGGGTTGTCATCTATAAGCCAACTAGCGCCTAGTTCTTTGCATACTTCGCCCTTTGTCCTTGCGGAATCACCTTGGTATTTTTTGCTACCAACTAGGTGGAGGCTCTTGAAAACTCCACTAAAATGGCCGTGCATCCATTCTTCGGTTGCTTTAGCCCAGTCTGGGTTACGCGCTGTAATCAAAACTATTTCATACTTTTTGCTTAGATATATCAGCGCCTCTTGAGCGCCACTAATGGGCATAATGTGTGATTGGTCATACTCCATCTGCGCTTCTAGGTCCTGATGCTCAATTTTATCGTTTAGGCTATGTGTTTCCCATATGTGTTCGTAATAGTGCCAGTAGGGCCCGTCTACTTTATAGTGATGCGGCTGAAGGTTAGTTCCAAGTTTTTGATTAACAGTTACGCGCAGTGCATCTGTACTGTCAGCCAATACATCATCAATATCTATAGCAATTGTCTTTTTCATAGACTGTTAAAGACTACTTTTGCTGACACGGCTTTTAGCTTCGTTAGCAACAGATTTAAAGAAGTTTTCGTATGGGCGAGCACTTGGTTCTTGCACCTGCAAGTCGGTGCGTATACGTGGAGTTACGTCGCCTGTTTCGATTTCTTTTGTACCCACTACTATCATGTAGGGCACCTTGGCTTTTTCGGCGTTGCGAATCTTTTTGCCTACGCTGTCGTTTTCGTTGTCTACTGTTACGCGCAGGCCGTGTTTCTTTGCTTCATCTTCAAGTTTTTTTACAAATTCTAGGGTTGTGGGTTCTTGGTTTACACTTGCCAGGCGAACTTGTTCGGGCGCTACCCAAACCGGAAACTTACCTGCGGTATGTTCGATGTACACACTTAGAAAGCGTTCAATACTACCCAATAAAGCGCAGTGAATCATAACAGGTTGTGCTGGTTTACCTTGTTCGTCAATATATTCTAGCTCAAAGCGTTCTGGCTGCACAAAGTCTAGTTGCACTGTAGCTAATTGGTGTTCGCGGCCAATAGCATCGGTTGCCATAAAGTCTATTTTAGGACCATAAAAGGCTGCCTCGCCGTCTTGTTCTATGTAATCCATGTTGTTGGCTTCAACAGCTGCTTTTAGTTGTTTTTGTGCTTGTTCCCACAGCTTTTTGTCGCCCAAATAGGCGTCAGAACCGTCGCGGTAACTAAGCCGCACACGCAGTTTCATGTCGACGGCGCTATATAGTTCTTGGGCGCTGGCTAGCAAACCGTTAATTTCGGCCTCTATTTGGTCTGGGCGGCAAAACACATGGCTGTCGTCTT
>JAYUPU010000014.1:0-5185 GCA_043759925.1 bacterium
CGGTGAGAGTGTGCACTTAAATGACTGGCCAGTTTCTGGGCATGTGAACGAGCTAGCTCTAGATGAGATGACTGAGATTCGTCGGCTGATCACTGTTGGGCTAGAGACAAGAGCGGAAAAAGGCATTAAAGTCAGACAGCCATTAAGTAAGGTAGAACTGCACTGGTCGAGAGTATTCTCGGATGGTGTATTAGAAATCGCCAAGGATGAATTAAATGTTAAAGAAATTAAATCTGTATTACTTCCCGAAGGGCAGTCGGGCGTACAGTTATTTACCCATATAACTCCAGAGCTTCACCGCGAAGGTTTAATGCGCGAAGTAATACGTGCCGTACAAAACGCCCGTAAAGAAGCCGATCTGCAGGTAGACGACCGTATAAACCTTAGCCTACAAACAGATAACGATCAGTTGCAAAAAGCTATACACGAGCACAAAGACACTATAGTTGCCGAAACCTTGGCCCACAGCCTACAAGCTCACGTTGCAGATGGTTTTACAAAAGCGGTCAAAATCGAAGGCCATAACCTATCCATACACCTAGCAAAAGCGTAAAAGGGCGGCCCTTTACACTAGCGGCTTAATCTGTTAAGATGTAGTGAAGTCTTATATTAAGTTTAAGGATAAGTAAATGAAAAAAGCAGTTATTACAGTAGCAGGTTTGCAGTATATTGTGTCTGAGGGTGATACTATTAGCGTTAACCGCCTTGATGTCGACAAAAAAAGCCACACATTCGATGCAATGTTACTAATTGACGACAAAAAAACTACCATAGGCACACCAGTCATTGCAGGCAGCAAAGTAGTTGCAGATGTACTAGATGCCGAAGCCCGCGGCGAAAAAGTTACCGCTATTAGGTTTAAAGCTAAAAAGCGCGTTACTAAAGTTCGTGGCCACAAACAGTCACTAACTACGCTTAAAATCAAGTCAATTGCATAAATAAAAAGCGCTTAAATAAACTGGGGCCTAAGAGGCCCTTTTTATTTTGTAAAAATCTATTTGCAAAAGTATTTTGCTTAAGCTATATTTACAAGTAGATCTGACAAAATAAAAACGAAACAAAAAAAGTCCAGATCAAAATCAAAATTAAAGCCGCAAAAGCACTGTCCAAAAGTGTTAGTAGTAGCAAAAAAAGGAGTAAAAACAATGAGTCAAGCACTCGTAAGTATCGGAATAGAACGGCCAAAATCAAGGGTTCGATTTACATTCAAGGAAGCCTGCATTACCATTGCGTGGTCAGCTTTAGTGTTGATGGTGGGCCTTAGTGTTGCACAATCTGTGCAAACTGGCGGTAGCTACGTGGTTGACACAAGTTCTATAGGTTTATAGAACTTTAGTAGTCACTAAGTTTAGTTAGCTACTTCAAGCTAGCTTATTCATTGCAGATATAAAAATGTTGCTGTACTCAGTTATTTGGGTATGTGCATGTATGTGTTTAACTAGAATTTTGCGATCTCTTTTGTAGCGGTCAGTGTACGGGAGTGGTACTAGTAGTTGTGGATAACTACGTTAGAACCGCATGGGTGTGGAGTAAAAATTTAATGATAATTGTAAGAATTGCAACGTACTATAATGCAAAATGTACTAACAATTGCCTTTGTAATATAGAAGCTTACAGGATACAATTAATGTATACGTTGTAAAAATTATAATTAAAGTCCTCTGTAAATTGGCTTGCTGCAACTGCAGGCAGTTTGTATATATTTTGTGTACAAAAGGTCTTGTATCTGTTTGGTATAGCGGTCATACTTGTAATTGGATTTCACAAAAACGAAACAGCGTGAAAAAACCAAGATAAAAACTATGCAAAAAACAGAGGCGAAAAACAGCACTTTAAGTGCATACCTGACCTATTTGTGGTCAAAGTACGGTAAAATACCCGTACTTTTTGTAGTTTTTGCCATTATGCTATCTGTTACAGGGGTATCTGGTATATATTCTTATACGCGCGGGCGGGCAGATGCGGCTTCTCCTAGCACCCTAAACTTCCAAGGCCGCCTACTAAGCAACACTGGTGCTGTGGTTGCGGATGGGACTTACAACATCCAGTTTAACCTCTACACTGTGTCAACTGGTGGGAGCACTCAGTGGACAGAAAGCTATCTAAACACTACTACACCAGTAACCCTAAAGTACGGATACTTCAGTGTACCGCTAGGTTCACTAACATCATTCCCATCTACAATAAACTGGGACCAAGAACAATGGCTTGGCATGACTGTACGTGGTACTGGTGGCTGTGCATTCGCTGCTTGTACCCCAACTGATGCTGAGATGACCCCAAGATTTAAGCTAACCGCTGTACCGTATGCCTTCAGGGCTGGTAGTGCTGCAGCAGTAGCTAGCAACAACACATCAACAGCTAGTACTAACAGTAATGCCATCACAGTAACCAGTGGTAATGCAACTGGTGCCACTAGCAACAGCGGAAACATTACCATCGATGCCGGTACGGCTACCCAAACAACTGGCACAATTACCATAGGTGCTACTAGTGCCAGTGCGTTAACAATTGGGCGGGCAGGTGTTACAACCATCCTGCAAGGAAGTATTAGTATAACTGGTGCAGGTGTAGGCTTGGCTGTAACCAACAATGCAACTATTGGCGGTACGCTTGCAGTAACTGGCACGCAAACATTTACCGGCCTAGGCACCTTTAACGGAGGGCTTACGGTTGCAACAGGCAGTACGTTTACTAACGCTAGCAGTACACTACTTACTGCACTTGCAATTACCGACAAGCCTACTGGCGGCGCAATAGGTACTGCTGCAGTCACTGTTGATGTAGCTACTACCTTTAACGTAAACCAAACAACTGCTAGCCAAACCCTAACTCTACCAAGCCCAACAGTAACTACTGCTGGGCGCATTGCATTTGTTAACAACATCGGTTCGACATCGTTTACTATGCACGGGTCAGTTGTTAATAACGGCGGGGCAGCAAGCTTTATTTGGAATGGTACATCGTGGGTTACAAACCTGTCACTTAACAGTAGTGTTGTAACTAGTATTGGCACAATAGACAGCCAAACAAAATCTGCAAACGGTGCAGTTATAGCCAGCAATGCCATAGTGCTGCAAACAGCCGATGCAACAAACGTTGGTTTGGTAAGTATTGGTACCCAAACTTTTGCTGGTGCTAAAACATTCAACACCGCAGCAAGCTTTACTGGTGCAGGTACAGGCTTGGCTGTAACCAACAATGCAACCGTTGGCGGCACACTAATAGTTGCAGGTAACGTAACTTCCAGTGCCAACCTTACTGTTGGTAGTGGCGCAGGCGTTGGCCTATTTACCAACAACGGTGCAACCCTAAACAGCACACTTGCAATAGCTAACCTTGCTACAGGTGGTGCTATTGGTACTGCTGCAGCAACAGTCGATATCTATACATCTATTTCAGTAGCCCAGACAACTACCGGTCAAACGTTAACCATCCCAGCACCAACAGCCAATACAACTTATGGTCGAACTATTCTGCTTAGCAACATAGGTACAGCCAGCTTTACATTATTAGGCAATGTTGTTGCACCGGGTAATGCTATAACTGCAATCTGGAGCAATACAACTGGTGGCGCCAGCTGGCAAACAAGTGGTACTGCCAAAAGTGGTGGTACAGCCGGTACAGTTAGCACTAGTGCATCTGGAGGAGCAAGTGGTGCTGTTGCTTCAAGAAATGCCAATGGTGCAGATTATATCAATACGAGTACTACGAGTGCGCAAACAGTTATAAATACTGCACTTTCTGAGGTTGGTGCTTCAGGAGGCGGAACTGTATATCTTCTTGAAGGAACATATATCATAGATGGCGCTATAAGCATTCCAGACAATACAACCCTTGCTGGATCCGGTAATAATACTATCATAAAGTTCAAGAATGGAACAAACTTAGCAATTCCAGCTATAACTAACACTAATACAACAACGGGAAAAAATATTGTCATTAGAGATCTTTACATAGACGGTAATGCAGCTAACCAGTCTATTGTTACAAATGGTATGAATGGTATAAAAATTGATGGTGCCGGTACATCTGGTCAAGGTGGTCTCATTACTAACGTACGTATATTTGATATCTATACTAGCCTTTCAAGTGGTCAGACAGGTTCAGGTATATTGTTAACTAATTCATCTAACTTCCTTGTGAGTAATAACCGTCTCCAAAGTAACTTTATATCTGGAATAGCAATATACTCTGGCTCGTTACTCAATACGATAATTGGAAACGAATTTAATGGTAATAATTCCGCGGTTGATATCAATGGCTCAACTTCAAACATTATTACTAGCAACACAACAAACGCTAACTCTGGGTGGGGAATAAGTTTAGGTAATAGTGCAAATAGAAATACTATTTCTAATAATAATATAAATTTGAGTGGTTTCGGATCAGCAAACGAAGGTATCACTATAGGTGCCTCAGATTTCAACCAAATTATAGGCAACACTATTACTGACGATTCTTGCAGTACCACTTGTTACGCTATAAATATTTCTAACGTTACTTCAGACAAAAACTATCTAGCTGACAACCGTTTCACTGGTTCTGCAGCTAATGCAGCAAGTATTAACGATGCTGGAACCGGTACTATCTACGCTGGCCAACAGACTAATACCACAACTTCTACTAACTCTGACGTTTCCGATTTCCGTTTCCGTGGTTCAGCAAACTCCACAACCGCCTTCACAGTCCAAAACGCAGCCGGCATCAGCCTGCTGAACGTCGACACCACCAATACCAAACTAACAGTCAGCCAGGGTAACCTAGTAGTGACTGGTCTTGCTAACGCTACTGCACCAGTTATTACAGCTGGCTCTAACCAAGGCGGAACACTGTCTGGTGCAGCTGGTACTACCTACTACTACAAAGTATCTGCCCTTAATGCTGCTGGTGAATCATTCGCCTCCACCGAAGCCTCCATCAATGGCGCTAGCTTCACTGGTCTCACCGCCCCAACTGCTCCTACTGTAGCCATCAATGCTGTAGCTGGTAACCTAAATGGTGCCTATACGTATAAGATAACCTTCACAACCGCTAACGGTGAAACAGCTGGCGGTACAACCTCGGCTAGTGTTTCACCTGTCGCTCAGCAGGTTAACCTAACAGCTATACCAACTGGACCAACTGGCACCACCCAACGTAAGATCTACCGTACCGCCGCTGCCGGAGCTGATGGTACCCAGAA
>JAYUPU010000015.1:0-5179 GCA_043759925.1 bacterium
ACAAGAGCGTGATTTAGCTATAACGATCGAAGGCGGTATAGCTGCAGCAAACTCACTACAAAGCCCAGATCTTACTGAACAACAGCAACAAATATATCAAAAACAGGTTCTGAAGGGCGCTAAAGCTAAAGATAAATTTATTCGTTCTAACTTAAGGCTGGTAGTATCTATAGCAAAGCGTTTCCCAATACCGCACGGCATGGAACTACTAGATATAGTTCAAGAAGGTAATCTGGGCCTTGAACATGCTGTAGATAAATTTGACTGGCGGTTCGGTTTTAAATTTAGTACATATGCAACATTTTGGATACGCCAATCAATAGGCAGGGGTATAGACACTAAAGCTTACTTAATTGACTTACCTTCAGCAAAAGCAGCAAAATTTAAAACAGCGATGGCGCTTGCAAATGGTAACTACCACGACCTAGATGAAGAAAATGCACGTTTACATCTTATTACAACGCCCACATCGCTTAATAAAAAAGTATCAGATGAGAACAGTGCTGAGATTGGCGATTTAGTGGCCAGTAACGATGAAGACTCACCCGAAAACTCACTTTTAAAATCGCTCGATACCGAGTTATTACAGGACTTATTAAAAATTTTAGATACAAGAACAAGATACGCAATAGAAGAACACTATGGTATAGAAGGTGGACAGGGGCGCAGCTTAAGATCAATAGGAATAGATTTGGATTTATCACACGAAGCAGCAAGAAGGTTAGTTAGCCGGGGCATCGCGGAGATGAAAAAGAGTTTTATAGCCGAGCGTGCACTGGACAACGGGGACGATTTGTAGTAAAGTTAACAGGTTACGCACTTCTGTTCTTAAAATAAATTAAGAAATGGGAAGGAGAGACCAACACACAAGCTTCATTAACGTGTGATTGGCTCGAAAGGACTAAACTATGGCGAAAGTCGTAAAAGCAAACTTAAAAATGAAACTAAAAGGTGGCCAAGCCAGCGCTGCGCCTCCTGTAGGTAGCACGCTAGGTCAGTACGGCGTTAATATGATGGATTTTATTAATCCATTTAACGAATCTACTAAAGACCGCATGGGCAAAGCATTAACTGTACATATTGCAATCTACGAAGACCGCACTATGGATTTTAGAGTTATCGGTACACCAACTGACGATTTGATACGCGAAAAACTAGGCGTACAAAAAGGCAGTGGCCGCCCTAATACCGAAAAACTTACTAAAAAACTAAGCCAAACTCAGCTACGCGAAATTGCAGAAGCAAAAGCGATAGACATGAACGCCGACGATGTAGAGTCTGTTATGCGCATGGTTGCAGGCACTGCCCGCAGCATGGGCGTAGAGGTAGAGGCGTAATAGCCCACTATATGGATTCAGGTTTACCCAAAAGCATTGAATTGAATCCAAACTTTGATGAGATTATGGGTAAAGCTTGGCAAATCGAGTACATCCAAGGCCGCAAAGCAGCAAACAGCTTTCTATTAGACAACGGTCTGCGTGCGATACAAGAAGACGACGGAAAATAATTAATAACTTGTGGGAGGCTATTTTAGCCGATTGCACCACGAAAGGATAATATGGCAGAAACTAAGGCAGATTTAATCAAACAGGCTAAAGATCTTAGCATAGAGCACGTAAGTACAAAAAACACTATGGCCGAACTACGCGAAGCTATAGCAGTAGCAGCACCAAAAAAGCACGACAAAGAAGCTTTACCGGCAGAAGAACACGAAGCTAAAGTTGCTAAATCTGGCAAGCGCAGCACAAAAGCTATCAAAGAAACCGAAGCTAAAGTAGCTAAAGAAGAACAAAAGGCCGATGAAGCTGAAGCAGTTCATGTTGTTAAGCTAGCACCGAAAGCCCGCAGCCACGCAGAGCGCGCTGGTAAAAAGTACCGCGAAGCATTTGCTAAAGTTGACCGCAATAAAGAATACACCCTTGCTGAAGCCTTGGAACTTGCTACTAAAACTAGCACAACCAAGTTTGATGCTAGTGTCGAAGTGCACGTTCGCCTAAGCGTTGACCCACGTCAGGCTGATCAGAACTTACGCGATAGCCTAGTGCTACCCGAAGGTACTGGTAAAAAAGTACGTGTTGCAGTATTTGCTGATGTAGACGATGTTGCAGCCGCTAAAAAGGCCGGTGCAGATATAGCAGGTGGAGACGACTTTCTACAGCAACTAGACAAAGGCACAATCAATTTTGATGTACTTATTGCTACCCCAACTATGATGGCTAAACTTGGTAAATATGCCCGAGTACTAGGCCCAAAGGGTCTTATGCCTAACCCAAAAAGCGGTACTGTTGCCAAAGACGTAGCTAAAGCTGTAAAAGAAGCTAAGGCTGGACGTATCGAATTCAGGGTTGATAGCACTGGTATTGTACATGTAGCCGTAGGTAAAGTAAGTTTTGGTGTTGATAAACTACAAAACAATGCTAAAACAGTGTTTACAAGCTTGCGCAGCGCAAAGCCAGCAAGCGTAAAAGGTACCTATGTTAAAACAATTTTTGTTACTACAAGTATGGGCCCAAGCATCCGCGTTCTTAATTCTGAACTATAAAAACAACAAAACTTAAAAAAACTCCTCGCTTTATACGGGGAGTTTTTTATATAGTAAGGCAATGGCACACATTCACGAGCTCTACGACTTTACGGTAAGTGCTTTCATTTTGCATCCAACATTGCCCAAACTATTACTGCTACATCATAGCAAGCTACAAAAGTGGCTACAGCCTGGTGGGCATGTAGAGCTTAACGAAAACCCACTTCAAGCTCTACGCCACGAACTTATAGAAGAAACAGGCCTAAACACTAAAGATTATACAATTATTGAACCTGCAGACAGCCCTAAAACAACCGGCAATAACATATCACTACCCCTGCCTTTCTACTTTAACGAGCACCCATTTAACGACATTCATAAACATATAGATATTTGCTATCTTGCGCAAGCCCACACAGATGTAATAACCGCAAATCCTGACGGTGCTACTGCTATAGGATGGCTAGCATTAGACGAAATTCGACAAAAGCATACTGAAGGATTAATGTTCGACGACACTCTACAAATCTGCGAATGGATTTTTGCTAAAAAGTTCTAATGCTTGCAAAAGTATAATTTTTACTTGATAGTTATTTGTATGACAGAGCTACCGAAGATGTATGTGGGCTGTGGCCTTACACAAGCCCCGGATGTTTTTAAAGAGAGCGTATCTACACTTAAGTCTCGTTTAAGTGAGAAATACCATGTGCTAGAGTTTCTAGGCTTAGTGGCTGGTACAAACATAGATGTGTATAGGCACGATATGGCATGTGTTGCAACCGCAGATGTTTTTATAGCTGTATGTGACTACCCTAGTACAGGTTTGGGTGTAGAAATAGAACGAGCAAGACAGTTGCGTACACCAACCTTGGCGGTGGCACATATAGCTAGCAAAGTAACTAGGTTGGTTCTAGGTATGGCTGAAAATGAACTATCCATGAGTTTTGCGATATACGAAGACATGATTGAAGATGTACCAAACTTAGCTAACGAATATTTTGGTTACGCCAGGTAAAAACTACAATACATCTTGCTTGCGCCTAAGTAAGCCCGCGACGTACACTATATCTAGTTATGAACGAGGGTACACTGCCACTACACCCAGTGTCGTCGTTGCCAACAGGTGGAGTGTATAGCAACCGGCAAATTAAACAGGCCATTTCTAATGGCCATATTGTATTTCATCCCTACATTGAAGAGCACATTGCTGGTAGCAGCATTGATGTAACCCTTGGTCACTGGCTCTACCGCACCGAACGCAGTGGAAGTGGTGGCTTTTATAACCCTTTTGACGAAGGCGATGTAAACCGCTATTTTGACGGGCCGCACCAAGCCGATGTACACAGTATGTGGGCAGAGGCAAATGGTCGTAAGCTATTTGTAGGCATACCGGCTGATCAACAAATTATTGTGCTTAGGCCAGGCGAACGTATTTTGGCACATACACACGAATTTATCGGTATAAAGGCACCTGGTACTAGCACAATGCAAGCCCGCAGTACATGGGGCCGCAACGGAATAGCCGTGTGCCTTGATGCTGGCTGGGGAGACCCTGGCTACGTGAACCGTTGGACTATGGAAATATACAACATGAATCAACACGAGAGTGTTGTATTGCCGGTAGGCGAGCGTATTGCACAAATTGTTTTTTATCACACTGGCCCTGTTGATATGGAATACTCAGAACTTAGCGGTAAATATCAACCAGGCACTGCTGATGATTTAGTTGGCTTAATTAATAGTTGGCGTCCTGAACAAATGTTGCCAAGAGCCTATAAAGACAATAGACGAAAGCCGAGGGATATATGAGCAACCGCAAAGGAACGTTTATTGTTATTGAAGGCACAGATGGCTCTGGCAAAGGCACACAGTTCGTACTACTGGCTAAGCGCTGAGCCGAAGCTGGTCATGATGTTGTACAGTTTGATTTTCCACAGTACGACATGGCTTCAAGCCATTTTGTAAAAGAATATCTAAATGGTAAATTTGGTACTGCTGACCAAGTTGGCCCCTACACAGGATCATTATTCTTTTCGCTTGACCGCTATAGTGCAAAAGACAAAATACAGCACGCACTTGACGAAGGTAAAGTGGTAATTTGTAACCGTTTTACCGGTAGTAACATGGCGCACCAAGGCACCAAATTTAATAACAGCGAAGAACGACGCGGCTATTTTATATGGCTTGATAACCTAGAATTCCAAATGCTGGGTATACCACGCCCAGACCGCAGTATAGTGCTACGTGTACCAGCTAAGGTAGCGCAGCAACTTGTAGACCAAAAGGAAACCCGTAGCTATACAGATAAAAAGCGCGACATCCATGAAGCAGATTTGGAGCACCTACAAAAATCTGTCGAGGTATATGATGATTTGTGTTCACTTTTTCCGAAAGATTTTATTCGTATCGATTGTGTACGTAGCGACAAACTTATGAGCATCCCGCAGATACACGACATTTTGTGGGAAACTATCCAGCCACTTCTTCCACCGACTGATGGCCAAATTGGCACAATAACCAACGTTAGCAAACCTGAGACTACTGCACCTGTTTTAGCAAACCAACCTGCTTATGTGGCTAAAGACAAAGACGGACAGTATATTATTACAGCTGAAGGCGAATCATTTTTATCAGAAGCCGTGACTGATACAAAAG
>JAYUPU010000016.1:0-5174 GCA_043759925.1 bacterium
TCTAAATACGCCTGTTTTTGATCACTGATAATTACGCTGTTTATACCAAGCTTCTGCGCTTGCAACTGCAGAGTTTTACAAGACTGCGACACACTATGCATATCTTGAGTTAAATTAAATGTTGTTAGCAATAATTGCTTAGCTATAGGCTTAATCTCTGCTAACACATCGGCGTACTCTTTACCCTGTTTCATCGCTAGTAAAATAACAAACTTTTTGTTGGGATATTGTTGTTGCAGGCTTGCCACAAACGCATGCATTTTTTGTTGATTGTGTGCCCCATCAAAAATAATTTTCTTACTTCCGACTTTTTTAACATCCATTCGGGCAGGTATGTAGGTTTTTTTGGCTGCTGCAATTGCTTTTGGGTTACACTTACTACCCTGCCGCTTTAAAAATATATTTACCGCGTATAGTGCCAAGGCGAAGTTACGCTGCTGATAGGCAGGCAGTTTACTGTTAACAATTGTTGGCTGATCTATAATATGTAGATCTGCATTTTTAAGTTGTACCCTGGTAAGAATCGAATCCATAATATCGTGCTGCTGTTTGTACATACATACCATGTTTTGGCTTTGAATTATGCCAGCTTTTTGCGCGGCAATATCCTTGAGTGTGTTACCTAGTACGTGCATATGGTCAAAACCAATATCTGTAATAACACAAATTTTATCGGTGCGTTCAACTACATTAGACCCATCCTGAAGTCCGCCCAATCCAGTTTCTATAACAGCAGCTTCAACCCCCAGCTTATTAAACACCCAGTAGGCAAAGGCCATCAAAAGTTCAAAATAGGTTGGCTGCTCCGGCGCAGTATTTATTATTTTTATAAACTGTTCTAAATAACTACAAAAGTCTTTTTGGTTTAAGGGCTGACCGTTTATTTGCACTCGCTCAGCAACTGTATCTATGTGCGGTGATACAGTAAGGCCAACGCCATAACCCATATGTTGCAACAACGCTGCACAATAATACGACGTAGATGTTTTACCGCTAGTACCTGCTACATGTATAACTTTTAAATTATTCTGCGGGTTGCCAATATGTACCATCAACTTCTGCATACGGTCTAGGGTAATATCTTTACCTATAATTTCTTTAACGGCAGGGATATATTTTTGTAAAGCTAATTCGGCGTCTAAAAAAGTACTAATAATCATAGGTTACTGCAACGAGGCTGTTAGACGTGATACGTTTTCGATCATTTTTTTACTATTTGAGCGTTTGTGCCAAGCAGATTTTTTAACTTGCCTGCTACCCGTAATATATCGCTCTTCTATTTTTCGTAACACTTTAACGCTTTGTGTATCGTAAATAAGCATAGATACTTCAAGATCTAGCTCAAATGATCTAATGTCTAAGTTACTAGACCCAACTACAATTGTGTCGTCGTCGACCGTCACGTGCTTTGTATGTAAAAATACCGGTTTTTTGTAAAGATATACATTAACACCCGCTTGTAGTAATTCTTCGTAATAAGACCTCTGGGCGTGGCCTACTAAAAGCTTATCAATGCTGTCAGAATTAACCATTATTACCTGGACTCCACGCTGAGCAGCACTAGTTAATGCTGTCATTAATGCTTCGTCAGGTACAAAATACGGTGTAACAATAAAAATCCTCTTGTTAGCGTTTTGTGCCAGTTGAGTATAAAGTTTAAGATTAGTACTTTCTGTGTAGCCTGGACCGCTGGGTAATACTTGCGCATTTGCACTACCAACTTCAGCAGGTACAATACCAGCTGTCAACATATGTGATGTTTCACTGTGCCAATCTGTTCTAAAAACTGCGCCTAGTTGCCATACCACAGGGCCTTGAACCCTAGTAACAAGTTCTTCGTAGTAAAGTTCATCTTTACGGTGATAATTTTTAGTAACAATATTAAGTGACCCAGTGTAGCCAAGCATGTCGTCAATAACTACAATCTTACGGTGATTACGCAGATCTGGGCGCGTGAATCCCTTACCTGGCATAAGCTTAAATGGTAGCATTGCGTGCCATAAAATACCGCTAGATGTAAGTCGCTTTTTAAGTTTTTTTGCATTGGGATAACCGCGGCTAGCAAGTGCATCAAAAAGTACATATACCTTTACTCCACGCACAACGGCAGCTTCTAAAGCAGCTATAACAGGTTCGCTTGTGTCATCTAGTACCAATATATAATATTCAAAAAATATACGTTGCTTTGCACCAGCAATATCTTTAACAAGTACGTCGATAGATTTTTGATAATCGTCTAAAAATTCTATCTTGTTACCCTTCCAGACTGGTAAGCCGCCAAGTGCATTATTAAGGGCAACTGTTTTTTGTTGTGTCGAACTAAGGTCTTTTGTGGCCACAATGGTTTTAAGTTTACTTATTTCATATGCAATTTTTTTGTCGGCAATTTTTTGCAGGTGTCGCCTGTGTTTTGGCAAGCGCGGTGATCCAATTGTTAAAAAAACCAGCGTGCCAATTACTGGTTCTAACATTATAAGCATTAACCATGCTGTAGCGCTGGCCGGTTTGCGGTTTTTAGGAATTGTAAACAGCATAAAAATACGAAGTAACCATTCAAAAACTAAAAACGCACCAACTAAAGAACTCCAGTTTGCCTGCATTTATTTAGCCTGGTCTTTTGGCGGATCTAAAAGTCTTTGGGTAGTGCTGTTATTGGCATCTTTTAGTGCCTGCTGCAAAACATTAATTAAACTTTGGGCATGCTGCTGGCTCATACCTACGCGCGCTACAGGAACTTGCTGATCGTTAGAAAAAGACTGTTGCATAAAATTAAGTGTCACACCGTTATTGTTGGCCAAAACTTGTACGCCATCGCTAAAAATAATATGTTGTGGTGCTAAACCCACCATAAATGCTTGTACCTGCTGGGATACATGCTGCATATCATCATGCTTTTTATATCCTGCTAAATCCCATAACTTATCTGCATCGTCCTCTGACATGTCGTAATGTGTAATTATAAGTTCTAAAATATCTTCACTTGGCCTTAGTTCGCCGTTTTCAAAACGAGCTAATCGCTCGCCCGGCACCTCTATAGCAGCCGATACTTCTAGTAGCGACTCGTTAACGCGTAGGCGTCTTGCGCGCAAGGCACTGCCAAGGTTGGCGTAAGGCGAATTATGTAAGTTTCCCATTGGGGTAAATAATACCGTTTTTATCTGTTTTTATCAAGCATCAGCGGAATATTTTTTACTATTATGTACGCCCTTGGGGTTATACTTAATGTTAAATGCACATACAGCAAAACGTAAGCCTTAAACTATACAGCACAATGCGACTTGGCGGCGACGCTCGTTTTGTATGTACCATAAAAAGTGACCATGATCTGCTGGAAGCTTTAGACTTTGCACAAAAACAAGCAATACCGTGGCGCGTAATTGGGTTAGGTAGCAACATAATATGGCGCGACCAAGGCTATAGCGGCCTGCTAATTGTCAACGCTATTAACAGTTTTGAAAGAATCGGTGAGACAACTTTAACTTTTGGTGCGGGCAACAATTGGGATGATGCAGTAAAAACTAGCGTTGACTTGGGTTTATGTGGCCTAGAGACTCTAAGCCTTATACCGGGTACAGTTGGCGCCACGCCAGTGCAAAATGTTGGTGCATATGGGCAAGAAGTTGCAAATGTTATGACACATCTTAGGGCATACGACACCCAGCAAAAGCGGTTTATAATAATGAAGCCTGATGACTGCGGGTTTGGTTACCGCACCAGCCGCTTTAAAACCGCGGGTAGCAGCAGGTTTATTATTGTTAGCGTTACTTTTGAATTAAGCAAAAAATCACCTACCCCTCCATTTTATGAAAGCCTACAAACATATTTAGATTCAAATAATATTGATTATTACACGCCTGCTTCTATACGTGCAGCTGTTATTGCTATACGTGCAAGCAAACTTCCCGACCCAGCAAAAGTAGCCAACAACGGGTCTTTTTTTGCTAACCCGATAGTTAGCGTTAGCCAATACAGCGCACTACATGCTAATTATCCAGATATTAAAGCTTGGCTACAACCAGACAATAACTATAAATTGTCGGCAGGTTGGTTGTTGCAGAAAGCGGGTTTTAGTGATGTACAAGATCCCGAAACTGGCATGGCCACATGGCCAACCCAAAATTTAGTTATAGTAAACCAAAATGCCCGTAGTACTAAGCAACTTATTACTTTTACCCAAAAAATTGTAAGCAAGGTGCAAGAAATGTTTAATGTAGTGCTACAACAAGAGCCAGAACTATTACCCTAATTAGGTAGTGGGAACTGCTGCGAAAAGCCGCGTATCTGGTCATGAATATTTGCTAGTTTTGAACTGTTACTAGCATCTTTTACAGCAGCGTGTATCCACTGTGCAACCTGCACCATCTCTGGCTCTTTCATGCCACGTGTAGTAAGCGCCGGTGTACCAAGCCTTACACCACTTGGGTCAAACGGTGACCTTGGGTCAAATGGCACTGTGTTTTTGTTGACAGTAATTCCCGCCATACTCAAAGCTTTTTCGGCTTCCTTGCCAGAAATCCCCATGTTGGTTAAATCTATCACCATTAAGTGATTGTCCGTACCATCTGTGACTAGTTTAAAACCTAGTTGCATAAGCTCTTCACTTAGCTTTTTAGCATTTTTTGCAATTTGCAAACCATATTCTTTAAACTGCGGTGTAAGTGCCTCGCCCAATGCAACAGCAATTGCTGCGGTTTGATGGTTGTGTGGGCCACCCTGCAAACCAGGTATTATTGCACGGTCTATTAGTGAAGGAATGTTTTGTTTGGTGCGGGCTGGTTTAACCAAAGGGTTTGATGGGTTGCCATTAGCCAAAATAAGCGCACCACGTGGCCCACGTAGTGTTTTGTGGGTTGTTGTCATGGTAACGTCTACTATGCCAATTGGCGTTGGATGTGCGCCTGCTACTACAAGCCCGCTAATATGCGATATGTCAGCTGCTAAAAATGCACCTACATCGTCGGCAATGACACGCAGGGCTTTCCAATCTATTTGCCTAGGGTAGGCTGTTGTGCCGGCCATAATTAGCTTTGGCTTTTCTTTTTTAGCTAGTGCTGCAATGGCATCGTAATCCATAAAACCATTTTTATCAGTGGTGTACTGCACGCTGTCATATATAGTGCCCGAAAAATTTACTTTAAGACCGTGCGTCATGTGGCCACCAAAATATAGTGACA
>JAYUPU010000017.1:0-2110 GCA_043759925.1 bacterium
AACTTCGTTAATGGTGTTTTCCCTAGCGGTGGCGTATCTGGTATTAGCTATTTTAGTTTGCGAATGCGCCGACTTGGGGCCGGGGCAGGTAAATCTACCCTCGTGCAGGTTATTAAGTTTGCACTAGTGTTTTTCTCGTTCCAAATTATGTTGGCTTTTGGGCTTTTAGCGTTAGCTATTGGCAACCAAGCTAGTGGCCTGTTGCTGCTTATCGCCAGTAGCTTATCTACATTTTTGTTCATTAGTACTGTTTTATTGGGCTATATCCTAGGCAGCAGGGGCCGCATCAATAGTTTTTTTGCGTATATCACACGCGTTATTAACAGGGCTATTCATTGGTTTAAACGCGATTCGCCCGAAACTATAAATGTAGATAAAGTACACGAGACTTTTTACGAGCTACACGATAATTATATGATTCTGCGCAAAGACATAAAGCGGCTTAAATCGCCACTTATGTACGCACTGCTTGCAAATATAACAGAAGTTTTGACCATTTACGCCGTATATATGGCGTTCAATCAGTTTATTAACCCAGGTGCCATAATCATTGCCTATGCGGTAAGTAATTTTGCAGGATTAATTTCTGTTCTGCCAGGCGGGATAGGTATATACGAAGCCTTAATGACCGCCACACTTGCGGCAGCGGGTATACCTGCAGCACTTAGCCTGCCAGTTACAGTTATGTACCGCATACTAAATTCGATTATTCAGTTGCCACCAGGTGCCTATTTTTACCACAAAGCACTGCACTCTACCCAAGATAAGGATTAAACAGCAGTGGAAGACATAATTATCAGCCCCAGTGATTTTATTGCGTTAGTTAACCAAACCTTTGACTTTGCCTACCCCCGGGTTGTCATTGTAGGCGAACTTGCCAACTATAAGGTAAGCAGGGGCAAGTGGGTGTATTTTGACCTTAAAGACGACGGCGCCAGTGTGCGCTTTTTTGGTACCGTGTTTGCGCTGCCTGGGCCATTGCAAGATGGAATGACCTTGCAGGTGGTAGGCAGGCCGCACATGCACCAGCAGTACGGCTTTAGTGTGCAAGTAGCCAGTATTCAGCCGGTAGGCGAGGGTACTATAAAAAAGGCTGCCGATTTGCTAAGTGCAAAACTAGAAGCCGAAGGACTATTTGACCCATCAAAAAAGCGCCCATTGCCATACCCACCACAAAAAATTGGTCTTATTACTTCAATGCAATCTGCGGCTTATGCTGATTTTATTAAAGTTATTTGTGCTAGGTTTGGCGGCCTGCAAATTAATGTTTACGATGTGCAGGTGCAGGGTAACCAAGCAGTAATTGATATTGTGCAGGCTATAAAATATTTTGCAGAGCACCCAGAAAAAGCCGATGTATTAGTAATAACGCGCGGCGGCGGAAGTGCAGATGACCTGGGCGTGTTCGGCCACGAACACGTGGTGCGTGCTGTTGCGGGCAGCCGCGTGCCAACGTTGGTAGCAATTGGGCACGAAGTCGATATAAGTTTGGCAGAGCTTGCAGCCGATGCCCGCGCCAGCACGCCCAGCAACGCTGCCGAACTTTTAGTACCAGATAAGGCCGAACAACTGCTACAACTTAAGCACAATGCCGATTGGCTTCAGCAAGGTTTGCTAGCCCAATTAAGCGGCGCTAAATCATATTTGCAGTCGCAGGCGAGCCATCTGCAAGACTGTATTACATTTGAACTAACCAGGCAAAAACAACAATTAGCTAACCATGCAAAATTGCTTGCAGTACTTAGCCCCGATGCAGCGTTAAAACGTGGCTATGCCATTGTGCGCAGCAGTAAGGGCGCTGTAATTACATCTACCAAAAGTGCTAAGCCAAACGATAAACTTACCGTACAGCTGCAAGACGGCAAAATTAACGTTATTGTTAGCTAGCTTAAGGGCTGATAGGCGCGGCTGCTGTGGTAAAGTGTATATATTATGGCAAAGCAACAATCAACCAAAACTTTAGACACCACATCTACCGCGCAACTTCAGGCCGAACTAGACGAGCTTATTTTATGGTTTGAACAAGACAAAGTAGACCTTGACGAAGCGGTCAAAAAATACCAGCGCGGCACAGAACTTATTACACAACTAGAAGACCGTCTAAAATCTG
>JAYUPU010000018.1:0-14337 GCA_043759925.1 bacterium
GCAAGCGTAAGCTTTACAGATAAGCCAATTGTAAGTTAATATGACAATAGAAAAGGGTGGGATGACAAAATACTTGAGTGATGTATTAGAGATTGACCAAGCTGTGTTTGCTAAGCAAATTGCACGCCTTGAGCAAGCAACGCTGGCCCAGGGCATAGATATAAGGCTGACTGCTTCTATACACCACGCTGTAACGCAAAAAATTACCGAGCTTGGCCTAGACCCATTAGATACAACTGCAGACGAGCTGTATAGGGCACTGCACACAAAAGCATTATCAGATAATGCATTATTACTTAAAACCCTTGGACTTGATAGCGGTGCAACGTCTGTGCAGATTATGCAATCATTAGTAAAGTACGTGTCTAAACGTGTTAAAAAGCAGCAGATAGTCACAATTAAAAACAAAGCTTTAAAAAAGATATTTACAGATAATGTTCCAACCAGGACCATGAAATTACTACATTACCGATCAGCCGTGTCGTTACTTAAACGTGAACACCCACATGAGCTATATGTACTTGCCCAGTTGTTAGAGAGTGATAGTTATAAAAAGAAACTTCAACAGTGTTTAAGGCAACTCAAAGCAGCTGATTATGAAGAAGCACCACTACAGTTACTATGTGTTGATGAAGAGCGCTGGTCACATATAAGACCAGCAATAAAAAATCATATTGTGCCAATATTTTCTTTGCCCGAAGTTGGAACGATCGCAGTGCTACCTATATATACTCAAATGACGCCGTGCCTAGCGCTTATTAGTGCGGCTTTGTTATTCAAAGAAGTTCAACATTTAAAACAAACCTCATCGTATGTAAAAGTTCGTATGTTAGACCCTTCATTCCATCATCATTTAGAAACTTTGAACGAGCACGCCCAAAACACACTGTTTCATATATCAGACACGCCGGTTCAATGGCGCCATGTTCACACACTTATTGGTAGGCAAAAACTAAGCTACGATTTTGGGCCACATATTACAAAATCAGATATGAAGTGGTTTCATGTAGAAGCAGAATTAGCCGGCATTGACCCTAACTTGGGTTTTTGGGTTGGTACGCACAGGTTAGCATATGCCCATAAATCATCTGTTGTTTCACTACATATTGTAGACGTGTGTTTTAGTGTTATGTACTCGCAGGTGTTAGGATCAGCACCTCGGCAGTTTGTACGCCGTGCTATTAGCGACGAGCTTTTGCAAGAATATATGACGGTGCCTCCATACATTCAAATGGTGCAAGAACAAATTACAAAAATCGCTGACATGAACGCAGAACTAATGTATTATGAAGCATAAGGACTTATACAAAACTATGAACTATTCTATTTGTGTTTCAGGAGCGGCGGCAGGTGAAACCGTGGTTGGCGCACACGACTTAGCAGAACGACTTGGTGTTGCGATTGCAAAATCAGGCCATATTATTACTACTGGTGCTACTGTTGGCTTACCAATGTTTGCGGCACGGGCTGCCAAAGATTTGGGTGGGCATAGTATTGGCTTTAGCCCAGCAAGCTCACTCCGTGAACATGTTAATAAATATCGCCTACCAATTGGCTTTTTTGACTATATTGTTTACACTGGCATGAACTATGTTGGCCGTGATGTGTTTTTGGTACAAAGTAGTGATGCCGTTATAACGGTTGGTGGCCGCTTTGGAAGCTTACACGAATTTACGACGGCGCTTGAAAGCCGCATGGTTTGCGGTGTATTGCTAGAAAGTGGTGGTGCGGCAGATCTAATCCCCGAGCTTATGAGACAACTACCAGCACCAAACGAAAAACTAGTTATTTTTGATACAAACCCAGAGCGTTTGGTGCAAAAAGTCGTAGCAATGTTAGATAATGACATGCGCGACATTAACACCAAAGCAATCGAACATGAATGGTTTGTTAAATCTACAGGTGGCAACCACTCAGGCTAAGCCCCCCGTGTCTGTTACAATGTGTAACAATGAGTGAACGATTTGACTTACGTAGCGACTACAGCCCAGCTGGCGATCAGCCAACGGCTATTGCAGCCCTGACCAAAGGGTTAAATGACGGTACCAAAGAACAAGTACTTTTGGGTGTAACAGGTAGTGGTAAAACTTTTACCATGGCGAATGTTATAAATAATGTGCAGCGCCCTACGTTAGTAATTAGCCACAACAAAACCCTAGCCGCCCAACTATACGAAGAATTTAGGCGCTTTTTCCCTAATAATGCTGTGCACTATTTTGTAAGCTATTTTGATTACTACCAACCCGAAGCCTACGTACCCCGCAGTGATACTTACATCGAAAAAGATAGCGCTATAAACGAGGAGATAGACCGGCTAAGACATGCTGCAACCGATGCACTGCTATCACGCAAAGATGTAATTATTGTAGCTAGCGTTAGTTGTATATATGGCATTGGCAGCCCAAGTGACTATTCGGACCTTTCTCAAACAGTTAAAATTGGCGAACGCCGTGTGCGCGACAAATTTATAAGACAACTGACAGATATTCAGTACCAACGCAATGATATAGATTTTCACAGGGGTACTTTTAGGGTTCGCGGCGAAGTAATCGACGTTTTCCCAGCCAGCGAAGAAGTCGCCTACCGTATAGAATTTTATGACGATGTTGTCGAGCGTATTACACAGATCCAACCTCTAACTGGTGAAGTACTTAACAAACCCAAGCAGGTAACTATCTACCCTAGTAGTCACTATGTAACTCCTTTCGATAAACTAAAAGGTGCCATAGCTAAAATTCAGTTCGAACTAGATGAGCGCATTAAGCTATTTAACACAGAAAATAAACTGCTAGAAGCACAGCGCTTGCAGCAACGCACCCGCTTTGACATAGAGATGTTAGAACAAACAGGTTTTGTAAAAGGAATCGAAAATTATAGTCGCTATTTAACAGACCGCGAATCGGGCGAACAACCAGCTACACTACTTGATTACTTCCCAGATGATTACCTGCTTATGATAGACGAAAGTCACATGACTATGCCGCAAATACGCGGTATGTACAACGGCGACAGGGCCCGCAAAGAAGTTTTGGTTGATTATGGCTTTAGGTTGCCAAGTGCACTAGACAACCGCCCGCTAAAATTTACTGAATTCGAAAAGCATGTAAACCAGGCGGTGTATGTTAGTGCTACCCCGGCAGAATACGAACTAAGCCGCGGTGGAACCCCCATAGAACAAGTAATACGCCCAACAGGCTTACTAGATCCACCAATTACCATAAGACCAACTGGTAACCAGGTGGACGATTTACTGGGTGAGATCCGCGAAGTTATTGCCAAGGGCCAGCGCGTTTTGGTGACTACCCTAACCAAGCGTATGAGCGAAGACCTTACTGACTATTTGCAGGAACTTGGTATAAAGGTTGCGTACCTGCACAGCGATGTTGAAACACTTGACCGTACTGATATTTTGCGTGACCTACGTTTGGGCATTTATGACGTGCTAGTAGGCATTAACCTTTTGCGTGAAGGATTAGACTTGCCCGAAGTGTCACTAGTAGCCATATTAGACGCCGACAAAGAAGGCTTTTTGCGTAGTGGCTCGGCACTTATCCAAACAATTGGCCGCGCCGCCCGCCACGAAGAAGGCCGGGTCATAATGTACGGCGACCACATAACTAAAAGCATGCAACATGCTATAGATGAAACAACTCGCCGCCGTACCGTACAAGAAGCGCATAACATTAAGCATAATATTACACCCGAAGGAATAAAGAAGCAGATAGCCGAACGCTTAAAGCGCGAGGAATCAGCCACAGACAAAAAGAAGCACATCGACCTGCGTAAAATTCCTAAAGAGGAATACCAACACCTTATAAGGGACCTTACCAGCCAGATGGATTTAGCAGCAGCCAACTTAGAGTTTGAAAAAGCGGCAGACTTGCGCGACACAATTGGCGAGATTAAAGCAAAATTATAGAATTGATGCGATAGTAATCTGGCGTCTCTGTAAAATTATTTGTATACTAGTATCAAATGTCACAACTTACAAAACAAGATGTATTGAAGTTAGCCCGCTTAAGCCGGCTGCGTTTAACAGACGCGGAGGTCGAAAAGTATCAATCAGAACTTAGTGCAATTTTAGGCTACGTAGAACAACTTAACAGCGTAGATGTGTCAGATTTAACCCCAACCTACCAAGTATCCGGCCTTACTAATATTACCCGCCCAGACGAAATTATAGACTACGGTGTACTGCAAGCTGACCTGCTAAAAAATGTTCCTGTACTTGACGGTAGCTATATAAAAGTTAAAAGGATGCTATAGTGGCTAACTGGAAAAGCATTGCAGATGAAGCAGCGGCTGTAAACAGTGGTGCAACGTCGGCAGTAGCCAACGTACAAAAAGCGTTAAAACTTATCGAAGAAGCAGCCGAATACCAAGCGGTAATTAGCGTTATTAAAGACCGCGCCTTGCAGCGCGCCAAAGACATTGATGCCGCAGTTGCTGGCGGTAAAAACGCTGGTAAATTAGCTGGCGTACCGTTTATAGCCAAAGATAACTTTTTGACTTTTGGTAGCCAAACAACAGCAGCCAGCAACATACTAAAAGGTTTTGAAGCACCATATCAGTCGACGGCTATCGAAAAGCTTGAAGCTGAGGGTGCAATCTGTGTAGCTAAAGCTAACCTAGATGCTTTTGCACATGGTGGCAGCACAGAAAACAGTGATTTTTTTGTAACCAAAAACCCACATGATACTAGCCGCGTGGCCGGCGGTAGTAGCGGCGGTAGTGCTGCCAGTGTAGCGCTAGGCTTAACACCTTTTGCGCTTGGTAGCGATACAGGCGGAAGTATACGCGAACCCGCAAGCTTTTGCGGAGTTGTAGGGCTTAAACCGTCGTATGGCCTAGTAAGTCGTAGCGGGGTTGTGGCAATGGCAAGCAGTACAGATGTCGTTGGGCCATTTGCTACAACAGTGCAAGACGCAGCAGCAGTGTTAGATGTTATTAGTGGCACCGACCCACTAGACAGCACCACAATTGCCCGCGACGATAAATCTTATACCGAATATAGCGCACCAAAAGCACCAAAAATTGGCATTGTTAATGAATACATGGCAAGTGGCCTAGACCCAGAAGTTAAAAATACAATTACGCAAGCTATAGACAAGCTAAAACAGGCTGGTGCGGAAGTTGTTGAGGTTAGCTTACCTAGTTTGCCGCTAGCACTTGCAGTTTACTATATTGTTGTACCAGCCGAAGTTAGCAGCAACCTAAGTCGCTACGACGGCCAGCGATTTGGTTACAGCGATAAAGATGCTAAAACCCTTGACGATAGTTACGAACTAAGCCGTAGCCAAGGTTTTGGTGACGAGGCTAAGCGCCGTATAATGATAGGTACGCATGTACTTAGCAGCGGCTACTACGATGCATATTATAAAAAAGCCCAAACTGTGCGTACAAAACTATGCCAGGAATTTGCAAGCGCATTTGAATCTGTTGATTTTTTGGTTGGGCCAGTAGCACCTGAGGTTGCATTTAAAATAGGCGAAAACAGTGAGGACCCGTTAAAAATGTATCTTATAGATATAATGACCGTAGCAAGTAACTTAGTTGGTGTGCCGGCTGTAAGCGTGCCCTGTGGCCTTGCGCACAATATGCCAGTAGGCTTGCAACTAATGGCGCCGCAAACTCACGACCGCCAGCTACTTAATGTTGCACAGTGGTACCAGGGGCTACAAAAATGATATTTACTTTACTAATCATTGCTTTTATTGCTGCGATCTTACTAATTATTTTTGCGCTTGTTGGCAAACGTATACCAAAGCCTTTAAATAAAAATTATTTTACAAAAGAATGGCGCTACTTGCAAGCAATGTGCAGCAGTAAAGATACTTGGCCATTAGCTATTATTAACGCAGACAAGTTGTTAGACACTGCACTAAAAAAGCGAAGTTTTAGTGGCAAAACAATGGGCGAACGCATGGTGTCGGCCCAAAAAAAGTTTAGCAATATCGACGGCGTTTGGTATGCCCACAAATTGCGCAACCGCCTAGTGCACGAACAAGACATTAACTTGCGCGAAAAAGATGTAAAAGAAGCTCTAGTAGGCATACGCCAGGCATTAAAAGACCTAGGCGCACTTTAAAATGGTTGACGACAAATACATAGTAGACGGCTACTACCCGACTATCGGTATTGAATGTCACGTACAGCTAAAAACTAAAACTAAACTTTTTGCTGGTGTTAATAATGATGCTAGGCAGGCCGAACCCAATACCCTAATTAGCCATATATGTTTGGGCATGCCAGGTGCATTGCCGGTACTTAATACCAAAGCTATAGATCTTGCTAGCAAAGCAGCATTTGCCCTTAATACCGTTCCGCAGCAATTTAGTAAGTTCGACCGCAAACACTATTTTTATCCTGATTTACCAATGGGTTACCAGATAACACAATTTGATCAACCTATTATATTAGGTGGCAATGTTACGGCAGTTGTAGACGGTATACCGATGACTTTTGATATTACCCGTGCCCACTTAGAAGCCGATGCCGGTAAGAGCACACACCCAGCAAACCAAGACTATTCGCTGGTAGATTTAAACCGGGCAGGTACTCCACTGTTAGAAATTGTGAGTGAGCCGTGCATGCATACAGCCGCACAGGCCAAAGCCTACGCGCACGAGCTATATTTGCTTATGAAGTACGCCGACGTTAGTGATGTTAACTTGTTTTACGGCAATATGCGTTTTGATGTGAATGTTAGCGTTAGTAAAGATCCAAAAAACATGGGCATCCGTACCGAGACTAAAAACCTAAATAGCTTCAGAAGCGTTCACGATGCAGTACAATCCGAGATAAAGCGTCAGATACTGCAGCTAGAATCCGGCCAGCAAATAGTGCAAGAAACTCGCGGCTGGAACGACGATGCCGGCACTAGCTTTAGCCAGCGGAGCAAAGAAGACGCCCACGATTACCGATATTTTCCCGATCCAGATATTCCACCAGTATCACTAACAACAGATTATATAGATGGTATAAAACAAAGCATGTCAACTATGCCTAATCAATTGCGGGTGCAGTTTGCTGCTGCTGGTATAGACGCATCAATGATAGAAACTGTACTAGACGAAGTATCCGCAGCCCAGTTTATAGCAGAGGTACTAGACACTCACAGCAACAAAACAGCTAAAACTGTTGCCAACTGGCTTGGTGGCCCTGTAACAAAAGCAATTTCAGATAACAACTACACCTGGCAGGCTGTTATAAAGGCTAGGTCTAACATAATTAAACTAGCAAGCATGGTAGACGAAAACCAATTAAGCAGTACAGGCGCCAAAGAGGTATTGCACGAACTGATAGTGACCAACATAGATCCAATGACAATTGCCCAGCAAAAAAACCTACTACAGCAATCTGACAGCGGTGCGCTTGAAGCAATTGTTGCAGAAGTATTAGGTGCAAACCAAAAAGCTGCCCAAGATATAAAAAACGGCGAAATGAAAGCCATAGGTTTTGTAGTTGGCCAGGTCATGAAAGCTAGTAGCGGAAAAGCAAACCCAGCAATGGTCCAGCAAATTGTAAAAAATCAATTAGATGTTTAGTGTAGAGTTTATAAGTTAAGTTTAATCGTAGCTGTGGACTAGATTTATAGCAATTAATTCAAATTTTATACACCCACTACATATATAAACTCAGGAAAATACCGATTTAAAATGACACGTTTATGACTTAGCTTAAGATCATACGCACGTAGTCAGCTATAGACATAACCACCCCTAGGGGTGTATCATTTTACTATGGATTCATTTGATATTTTAGTAATTATATTGTCAAGCTCACTTGCTGTATTTTTAATTTTGGCAATTATTGCTACAAGCTATTTAATTAAGCTTATTAAAAAAATGAACGGTGCAGCCGATTCTGCAAAGACGGTGGTTCAAAACGTAGAATCTATTACAAGCAATTTAAAGAATGTTGTTAACGGCAAAGTTGTTGTAAGTGCGGTGTCAGCTATATTTGATAAGTTTAAAAAACATAGGTAGTACAAAGGGGTAATGCAATGAGTGACAAAGGAACAAAATACACTAAAGGGATGTTAATCGGGCTTATTAGTGGATTAGTAGCCGGAGTATTATTTGCACCTAAAAGTGGCAAAGAAACTCGCAAGGACCTAAAAAATGGTGCAAAAGACGCTGCCAAGTATGCAGATAAAAAGTTACAAGCCCTGCACTCTGAACTATCAAAGCATGTAGAAAAAGTTGAACATGCAGCGCGCAACCTTTCTGATAAAGCAAAACACGAAGCGCATGCTGCTGTAGACGCGGCAAAAAAGGCCCGAGATCAGCTTTCTAGTGTTACCGACGCTGTACGCAGCGGAAATAGTGCTGATGAAGATTTAGATATTGCTGTCAAAAACGCTAACAATGCCATCAATAACCTAAAAAAGTTTCTAAAAAAGTAGCACAAAACAGCCGCGCATTAGTATACTAGTACTAATGGGTACAGGTAAAAAAACATCACTTATTGCGAGTGATTATGTTCATTTACATAATCACACACATTACAGTCTATTAGATGGCTTACAAAAAATTGAGCCTATGCTTGACGCTGCCAAAGCCATGGGCATGGGTAGCATCGCTATCACTGATCACGGTACACTCTCAGGCGCTATAGAATTTTATAAAGCTGCAAAATCCCGGGACATTAAACCGATCATCGGTATGGAGACTTATGTTGCTCCGCGCAGTCATACTGATAAAGACGCAAGTAAAGACAAAAACAACTACCACCTGATATTATTGGCAATGAATAATCAGGGTTATAAAAACCTAATGCGGCTTAGCACAATTGCCAACCTAGATGGCTTTTATTACAAACCGCGTATAGACCACGACTTGCTAGAAAAATACAGCGAAGGTTTAATCGTGTTAAGTGCCTGTATAGGTGGTGAGGTAGGTGATGCAATTAGGCAGGGTCAGTACGACCAAGCAAAGCAAATTGCCACCTGGTACAAAAGCATCTTCGGTGACAGGTACTATCTAGAACTTCAAGACCACGGTCACCCGAAGCACCAAGCAAAATGGGACGAACAAGAGCGAGTAAACAAGGACCTGTTAAAGCTAGCTAAACAGTTGGATATACAGACGGTAGTTACCTGTGATGCTCATTATCTGACGCATGCTGACCGTGAAGCCCACGAAGTACTGTTATGCGTGCAAACAGGATCGTTTTTAGACGAAACTTCGCGGATGTCACTAAAAGATTTTGAACTTCATGTAACAGATCCTAAAGAAATTATTGATAGGTGGGGTACTGACAATGCATCGTCTATCACTAACACGAGTGTAATAGCCGAACGTTGTAATATCGAACTTGATCTTGGTAAAATTCTTATCCCACAGTTCCCGTTGCCTAAGGGCGAAACTGAAAAACAGGCGCTTGAGCGAGATGTATACCGCGGCCTAGCATGGCGTTACGGTAACCAGCCCGAGGATGGTGTAGTAAACATGACAGTCACTAAGGCAAAAGCTACCCTACCGAAGCATGTGGCCGAACGTGCGCACTATGAGCTAACTGTCATAGACCAAATGGGCTTCAACGGATATTTTTTAATTATTTCTGATTTCATAAATTGGGGTAAAAACCAAGGTATTGTATTCGGCCCGGGCCGTGGTAGCGCAGCGGGTTCTATTATTAGTTATGCGCTAAAAATAACCGAACTTGACCCGTTAATTTATGATTTGTTGTTTGAGCGATTTTTGAACCCCGATCGTATTAGTATGCCGGATATAGATATAGATATCCAAGATAGCCGCCGCGACGAAGTTATACAATACTGTGTAGAAAAATATGGCAAAGACCGTGTAGCTAACATTGTCACATTTGGCAAAATGGCAGCGCGCAACGCTGTACGTGATGTGGCGCGCGTGTTACGCGTACCGTATGCCGAAGCTGATAGGCTATCTAAAATGATTCCGCCGCCTGTTCAAGGCAGGCATATTCCACTTAAAGTGTCGTTAAAACAAAATAAAGAACTTATGCTAGAAAACGAAACTAACGAACAAAGTAAAAAAATATTTGACCTAGCAATTAAGCTGGAAGGTACCATACGCAGTCACGGTGTGCATGCCGCCGGAGTAGTTATTGCACCTAGCGATATAGTAGAATACGCACCGCTAGAAATGGCTCAGAAGGGAGTAATTGCAACACAATATTCTATGGGGCCCATAGAAGAACTAGGTCTACTAAAAATAGACTTTTTAGGGCTATCCAACCTTACTACTATTAAAAACGCACTGCGTATTATTAAAAAAATTCATAACGTTGATCTGAATATAAATACTGTTCCACTTGATGATAAAAAGACATATCAATTATTGCAACGCGGCGAAACAACTGGAGTTTTCCAGCTAGAATCGGCTGGTATGAAACGCTATCTTAAAGAACTCAAGCCTAGTGTTTTTGATGACATTATTGCTATGGTTGCTCTATATCGGCCGGGGCCAATGCAGTTTATTGATAGTTTTATTAAACGCAAACACGGCATAGAGCCAATTACGTATTTGCACAGTGGTATGCAAAACTCGCTCAAAAATACCTATGGTATCTTGGTGTATCAAGAACAGTTTATGCAGATTTCTAAAGAATGGTGTGGATTTACTGGCGGGCAAGCCGATACGCTGCGAAAAGCTGTGGGTAAAAAGAACATAGGTCTTATGCGCAAAGTTAAAATTGAATTCGTTGACGGCGCTATTGCACATGGCGGTGCCGAACGCCAGACTGCAGAAAAGTTTTGGGACCAACTTGAAGAGTTTGCAAATTATTGTTTTAACAAATCCCATGCTGCATGTTACGGCATGATAGCTTACCAAACTGCCTATCTAAAAGCTCATTACCCGGCCGAATTTATGGCGGCGCTAATGACAAGTGATTATGACGATATAGACCGCTTGGCGATTGAAATTTCGGAATGTACGTCGATGGGCATTACCGTGCTGCCCCCAGATATAAACGAATCGTTTATGGAATTTGCAGTAGTACCAGGCCAAAATCAAATTCGTTTTGGTATGCAAGCTATAAAAAACGTTGGAGCCGGAGCAGTTGACGAAGTGATAAGGGCGCGTGACATTGCAGGCAAGTTTGCATCACTAGAAGCATTTTTTAGCAGCGTACACCCCAGGGTAGTTAACCGCAAATCTATTGAAAGTTTTATAAAAACAGGAGCGTTTGATAGGTACGAAGATAGAGGTGTTTTATTACAGAATATCGATACGCTTTTAGCATTCGCTGCTAAAAAACAAAAAGAAAAATCAAGTGGTCAAACAGATTTATTTGGTAACAAAATAGATGTTGTTCAAGATTACGGCCCACAATTAGTACTTACTAAAGATAGTGGTGGATACGATATGCGTCACTATTTGCAGTGGGAGCGTGAACTTCTTGGCCTGTTTTTGTCGCAGCACCCGCTTGAAAGCTATAAAACTATATTCGAAGAAAAAACAATGAAAATCGACACTTTACTACCTAGTATGGATAGTAAAAAAGTTGTAATTGGCGGTGCGGTAGAGACTGTGCGGACTATACAAACTAAAAATGGTCAAGCTATGGCATTTGTAAAGCTCACTAGCCTTACTGGGGATATTGAAGTTATATTGTTCCCTAATGTTTTGCAACAAACAATAGATATTTGGCAGCCTGACGCTGTAATCATGGTGCGGGGTAAACTTAGTTCCAAAGACCGCGACGGTAACATAACCACAGATCTTAAAGTTATTGCCGACGAAGCCCGGATAGTAACACTAGAACAAGCAAATGCCTACCAGGCAACTGGTAAAATAACAGCTATTCCAAAACCAGTTGCAATAAAAAAAGCATCCAGCCAAGCTGCAAAAGCTAATCAACCAGATAGGCTATACGTACGTATGAACAGTACTCAGGACACTGACATGCTAAAAAGGCTTAAAGTAGCCGTAGATGCACAGCCTAAAGGGGCGGGTGAGGTTGTATTAATTATAGGAAGTGGCGATCAAAAGCAAGCCATACGTTTGCCTAACAAAGTAGATACTGGTACACAGCTTGTAGATATGTTGCAAGAAATTTTTGGTGCTGAAAACGTCAAAAGATAGTTAGTCCTAAATTATTTTACAACGCCGCTGCTTTGGCTAAGCAATATTGCTATGCCCACAATAAACAATACAGCCACATCAACAATTGGGTGGTGCAGCAAAAACTTCTCGCCGTCTACTAGTACTTTTTTAACAGCATAAGCATGCTTGGCTATCCATGCACCTACAATTGCAACTAGCACAATAGAAAGTAGTGTGGCACTCCAGGGTGCATGGCCGGATGTTATTGACTGCAGTTTTGTTATGCGTGTAGTTGGCTGCGAAGCCGGTATTGGATTATCTGAAGTTACAGGTTGGTTATATTGATCGTTGGTAACTTTTTTAGCCACTGGCGTTGGCTGAATAGCTACAGCTGTGTCTTGATTGGTGGGCTGAGCTGCAGGCACTGGTGCTGTGGGCTGCGTGGTAGTAGATTTTTTTACGGTAGGTTGGGTAGTAGTTGCAGGTGCAGCCGTGGCCACCGCTCCTGATGGTATTGCATACATTGCTACAACTACAGTTTCTTCCCCGGTACCAACATATGACGGAGCATTGGCGAACCCAAAACCAACTTCTTTAAAACTAGCATCAAGCATGTTAGATCTGTGGCTAGGGCTGTTCATCCAGCCAATAATAGTATCGTTACTTGTATCGAAGCCGTAAGCCAAGTTTTCGCCGGCTTTTTTGTAGCTATAACCTGCCTCGTCTATAAATACCCATGGCTCTTTGCCGTCAGGTGTCGTGTGTGACCAATAGTTCCTTGCAACCATATCATTTGCTTTAGCTTGGGCAGCACTAGCTAGCTTACTGTTACTGGTAAGTACAGCTGCGCCATTTTGTGATCGCTGTGTATTGGTAGCGCTAAGTAGGCCACCACTACTCATTTCGGTAGCGTAGGCTAATACGCCCGTAGCGTTGTTGCTATTATGCTTTGAAGTAGTAGGCCAATTGTAGCCAAAAATAAGCCCCATAAACACTAAAGCAACAACAGGGATGTAAGGCCAATAAACCTTTAAAAACTGCTGCGAATGTTTTTTGTGGACGGTCGTTTTTTTGGATTTTTGTACTGTTTTAGTTGCTTTTTTCATTAAGTAAAACCTGCACTTAGTAAATCACAAAAACCCACATCTGTCTATAACCTTAAGCGTTTGAGAGTGCATAGCAAGCAATGGCGGCTGCTTGTACCACATTTAGGGATTCTTTTTTTCCGCGCATAGGAATTTCAACAATCGCATCCATAACATTAAGCAGCGATTTTGGTATGCCTGTGACTTCTGTGCCTAAAATTAGGGCTGTTTTTGTGCCTGGTTTGTAGTTATTAATTGCTACAGATTTTACATCTTGTTCTAGTGCAACTAAGTCAAACCCATCTGCTTTTAGTTGTGCCAATAGATTCTCAGCGGATTGATGGTGGCTCCAGGCTTGTGATTTTTCGGCACCCAAGGCTGTTTTGTGTATCTGTGCGTCTAGCTTGTCTTGTATGTGCGGCAAGCGGTCGTCATTTAGCTGGCCTTTTGGGTAGGGCGATGTACCGCACAGGTACACATGTTTCACGCCCAGACAGTCTGCCGTACGCAGCAGGGCACCAACATTGTGGGTGCTGCGCATATCTAGGGCAATAATGTGCAAAGCTATCATTACAATAGCGTATCAAATTCTGGTTAAAAGCATACGCTTATGCTTAAATAATAGGGTATATGTCACAAAACG
Source organism: bacterium (assembly GCA_043759925.1). Taxonomy (GTDB): domain Bacteria; phylum Patescibacteriota; class Saccharimonadia; order Saccharimonadales; family SZUA-47; genus RFTN01. Next base: position 13,761 of record JAYUPU010000018.1, read on the forward strand.
CTCGATTTGATGAAGAGCAGTCTACTGCAAGGCGTGCCCGTATTTTGGGCATGCAATATGTTGATGTTACCCAAATTGACCCTAAGCCACTTTATAACGATTTATTGAGCCTACAAGAACTAACCGCACTGCGGGTTACGCCGCTGGCTGCAGCAGAACATTCAATTACATTTGGTGTTACTACTAGTACGTCGCAGCAAACCATGCAGGCCCTAAAACAGCGCTTTTTAGACCACCAAATTAGCTACGTTATAATATCTGATACTGGCTACCGGGACTACATGCTGCTGTATAACCCGCCCAAAAAGGTTGAATACGCTTCTATACAAATATCGGGTGTAGATGACGATAAGCTAATTGAAGGCGTATCTGCCACGCTAGGTCAAGTAAGTGCCGATGATATGTTGGCGTATTTAGTGCAGCAAGCGCACAAATTGGGCGCATCAGACATTCACCTAGAAACCCAGGTTGACGGTACGCGCGTACGCTATAGGATTGACGGCGTACTACATATAATTGCCAATTTATCAGTAGATAAATACCGCATGTTGGTTTCTGCGGTAGCAAGTGCAGGCAA
>JAYUPU010000019.1:0-2100 GCA_043759925.1 bacterium
TGTGGCACAAACGCATCAGGACACCAAGCAATACAAGTTGGGCTAATTACGGCCAGTGCTAAATCTAAGTCGTAAAAAAAACTATCTGGCCAGCCCGTCACGCGGTTAATTACCAAGTTGCCCTGTGGGTCTATTTGGGGCACAGTTTGCAGGCTAATTACATTTAAGCCAGTGTGTTTAGCTAGTAAGTTGTGCGCTAGCGGGCTGGTGCGGTAGGTTGTACCCACGAACAGGTAGTTACCGCAGGGAAGGGCATCGCCTTGGCCACTAAAGTGTATCTCGGCGGGTAGTTTTATGGTTTGGTAGCCACGGCGCTGTAGCTCGGCTTGGGCATATGGCTCCTCTGCCTGGCGAATATTTGGTAGATTAGCCATAACTGCCTTGTTGCCCACAATTAGGGCCCAGTTGGCTGTATATACGCCGTCTTGGCAATTTTGCGGCGGGGCAACTGTATCTACTAATACTCCGGCCTTTTGCAGGCACGTAGCAATATCGCTATGTTCGCGTGCAGCAGCGCTCAGATCTACTGGAATTTTATCGTCCATGTGGGCATTAATGGCATAGCCATCGTCAAAGTATTCGGCACCGCTCATTAGCACGTGTTTATTTATAAGCATGTGCGTATATTGTAGCAAACCGCAGCTTGGCCCGGCCGAGTAGTACAGATTGTAAAACGGCGCATATAGTGTAGGTAACTGATCCAAGTAGCATGCCTAAGCTGCCACTAACAAGCCCAAGGCCTAGTAATAACAATGCATATGGGATATGTAGCGCCATTCTATTTAAAAATTTGTATTGCACTTTAATGCTAAAGGGCGACTTTTTATTACTTAAAATTGAATATAAACTGCCCGCAACAAGCAAAATGCCTAAAATTGGTAGGCCGGGCATTGTCCAGCTAGACCGCAGGGCAATAACAAGGGTAGCTAGCACCTGTAGCCAGGCAAGTATGTACAGGGTTACGGCAACCACGGGGCCGTATTTTTTACCTAAAAAGGTATTAAAAAGTCGCCATTTTTGCTGGGCATATATGCAAACTACGCTCCAAAAATAGGCCGCTATGATTGCTTGCTGTACTAATATATCTGTGCCGTTCATAGACTCTTAGTATATATGCATTAATGATATGCTTGCAGCTGTCGTTAGTTTATTTACAAAAATACGTTGACAAATTTCATATATTGGATTACATTTAAATTTAAGTTTGTCAAATTTGGCGACTTACAAGTAGGTCATCGCCAAGGCGATGGCTGTTCATTTACAAGAGAGATTATGTATGTTCAATCGACAGTGCACAGTGGTACTAATATATTTTAGTGCTAGCGTGCACTGTCGAGAGACTAGAGCAAAAACCACAACTACTACCGCCATTGGGGGCATTGTAATGTTTAGTAAAGAACTAAGAACAAATCGCCGAGGGCAACAAATCAGGAAGGCAAAAGCCAACTTGAAGTTACGCAAACCAGAAAATCGCAAGATCGCAACAGAAGCACATCAGGACAGGGTGTCCAAGCGCGGCAAAATTGCCAGCAAGCGAGCCAGAACGGCCGAGCGCGACGCCACCTACGATCTGATTGATCTTATCAACCACCACATGAGTATGGTCTGATCGATTCGGTTCACAGGTTTGTGACATTCTGTTTAATAGCAGTTTCGTCACATCGGCAAGGCTAGGTAGGTGGTGTTACTCCCGTCACACTATCTACCTTTGGGTGGAGTGCTGCTGCGGCTGCGATGTAACGATTGGCCCTTAGCCTTTCCATTACCGCTACCGCCGGCACTCCACCCATCCTTGCTCACGCTCCGTACATAATCTCTCTTCTCATCTCTTTTTAATAAAATTATAGTTTTTAAGCCCACCTATCAGCAGGTGGTTTTTTGTTTTAAAAGTTAGCTCTTATGGGGTATTGACGGGTACGTTGGCACTCAGCTATTATGAGTGCTAGAACGTGCCTTTTAGACACGCGGCATGAGTTGGCTATATTTGCGAGATTAGCTAACCAAAAGCTCAAAAAAACGGAGGTTATACAATGAGTGTTCCACTAGTTCCACTAGGTGATTATGTTGTTATAGAGCAAGAGAAGGCCCAAACACGCACAG
>JAYUPU010000020.1:0-14064 GCA_043759925.1 bacterium
ACCATTTTTATCAGTGGTGTACTGCACGCTGTCATATATAGTGCCCGAAAAATTTACTTTAAGACCGTGCGTCATGTGGCCACCAAAATATAGTGACATTCCCATCACTTTGTCGCCTGGGTCTACTAATGCATAGTAAATTGCCTGGTTAGCGGGCGAGCCTGAATACGCCTGCACGTTAGCATGCGTAACGCCAAACAGTTCTTTAGCACGGTCGCGCGCTAAGTTTTCTACTTGGTCTACAATTTCGCAACCACCGTAGTAACGCTGGCCCGGATAGCCTTCAGAATATTTGTCTGTTAAGCGTGACCCCAACGCCTCCAGTACGGCACCACTAGTGTGGTTCTCGCTTGGTATCATTTCTAGGCCTTCAGCCTGTCTTTTTACTTCTAGTTGAATTAGTTTTTTTACTGCATCATCACTGTTCATAGGTATTTCCTCAGATTAAGATTTTATAGATAGTGTTCGGCAGTTAATTTATACCATTACTTAATGATACATCTTGCCCTAGTTATGATTCAAGGTAAAATACACATCTGTGCTGGTTATACCCCCTGTGGTATACTACATGCACTATATGTCTGATTCTAATCAAAAAATAGGTCTTTTAATTCACCAAGTTCGCCAGGAGCGTGGCCTAACGCAAGCTGAGTTTGCTTCCAAGCTTCATACAAGTCAGTCGGCAGTTAATCGCATCGAAAACGGTAAACAAAACCTCAGCCTAGAAACTTTGGCTCGCATAAGTGAGGTATTACAAAAACAACTTATTAAAGTTGGCAATGACGGTATTAATCTGCGTATTGATGGCGGACACGAACTTAAGGGTACTATCCAACTTAAAACTAGTAAAAATGCCGCTGTGGCATTACTTTGTGCTAGCCTACTTAATCACGGCGTTACGCGTTTTACATCATTTCCTCGTATCGAAGAGGTTTACCGTATTATTGAAGTGTTAGAAAGCATCGGTGTAAAAGTAAAGTGGCTACCTGGTAACGACTTAGAAATTAGGCGGCCAGCTGTTTTTAAGATAGAAAAGATAGATGCTGTGGCTGCACGTAAAACACGCAGCGTATTGATGCTTATAGGCCCACTAATGCATGAACTTAATTCTTTCAAGATACCTTATGCCGGTGGCTGTAAGCTGGGCGAACGCACCGTGGCACCACACATGTTTGTATTAGAAGCGTTTGGTGTAGATATTAAATCGCCCCGCGGCCACTACGATATACACGTTAAACGTCGCCAGCCGGGCCGTGTTGTTTTATACGAACAAGGTAATACCGTTACTAACAATGCCCTGATGGCTGCAGCAAAAACAAGTGGCCAAACTACCATACATTCAGCTAGTGCAGATTATATGGTTCAAGACTTATGCTGCTTTTTGCAAAAACTTGGGGTTAAAATAGAAGGCTTTGGCACTACCCAATTACGCGTAACTGGCGTGACTAATATCAAAAAGAACATTACCTATGCACCAACCGAAGATCCTATTGAAGCCATGTTCTTTTTAAGTGCTGCTATCACTACAAATAGCAAAATTACCATTACCCGCGTACCTGTTGATTGGATTGCACTAGAACTTCTAAAATTAGAAAAGATGGGCGTAAAATTAAAAATTGGTCAGCGCTACAAAGCCCGCAATGGCATTATTGATTTAGTAGATATTATTGTAGAAAAACGCAGTAAGCACCTAAAACCATTGGATGACAAAATACACCCAAATGTATGGCCAGGATTAAACCCAGATAACTTGCCATATTTTGTTCCGATCGCAGCAGCAGTAGATGGCCGTACACTTATACACGATTGGATGTTTGAAAACCGTGCCATATACTACACCGAGATGTCAAAAGTCGGAATGGAAGTAGAACTTGCAGATCCACATAGGCTCTACATTCAAGGCCCTACCAAGTTTATTGCTGCTGAGGTGATTTGCCCACCTGCCCTGCGCCCTGCGAGCTTATTACTAATAGGCATGCTTGCAGCCAAAGGTACGTCTATTTTACGCAACGTTTACACTATTAACCGTGGATACGAAGACATTGCAGAGCGCTTAAACAGCATTGGTGCCCGTATCACTGTACTAAACGATATTTAAAAGCCCGCAAGTTATTGCGGGCTTTTATTAATTATGTATTTGTTATTTAGTTGTTTTGGCGTTTTGCTTTTTATTGAAAGCCACTATTGTTAGCACTGCTGCAATGTTAACTAATGCGGCTACTGTGTACATGTTAAGTAGTGGACTGCCCGCGTTTACTAGTTTTGGTTTTGATGTTGATGTACTAAGTACTTGCGGAATAGTTAGCGTGTGGGTACCGGTGTCGCAAACCTTTACGCGTGGGTCTATTTGCACAGTTGTTGTTTCTGTATCGTCGTAGCCATTAGTATTAAGCAAGCGGGCACTTGGGCGTTCTAGGTATAGTGGCAAGTCGTAGCCACAAACCGTAACAGTATTTATAACTGGCGCCACTTGGCCAACAGGTATTGTGTACTTCGCGCTATATACCCAAGTCTCTGTAATATCTAGCATATCGTCATCATTTGTATCGCCACTTACGTAAGTGCCGTCGCCTGTTATAGAATCTACGACTGTTAGGCCGTTTAGGGCAACATCGCCAGTGTTAGTTACTGTAAATGTATAACTAACTGTGCTGCCTGCTGCAGAACTTTTCGGGCCAGACTTAACGACATTTAGTGCTGGGTGCAATATATCAAGTGTGTGTGTATCTGTATCACATACAGCACCTTCAAAACACTCTTCCTCGTTTGCATAGCTATATTCATCAGCTATCGCGGTAGTGATAATTGATCTGTAGCTATCTTCATAGTTGTTTTGTGTTTCGTCGTATGCATAACCATATGCTATGACTGTATTTACAACATCTGCTATTTGGTTTGCTGGTACTATGTAAAGCGCAGTATATGTCCAAGCTTCGGTTGTTTCTAAAATGCCGTTGTTATTTGTATCGCCGTATAGGTATACGCCATCGCCAGCAATGTCATCCTGCACATTTATACCGTCTAGTGCGATGTCACCAGTGTTGGTAACTACAAACATGTAGTTTACTTCGTCGCCTTCGTACGCTGTATCGGGGCCAGACTTAACGACATTTATTTCTGGGTTAGGATTATCGTTGTTGGTGATAGTACAAGTAACATCTGCACCTTCTCTCATACGAATCTGATTGTTATAGCCATCAGGGCTAGAAAACACACCTTTGCCTTCGCTATAACAGTACCATTCACCAGCGGTATAACCGTCTGGGCCATTTTCGCTTAGTGTATATGTAACGTGTGCAGCTACTTCTTTATTAACAAATCCATCTTCGCCGTTGCCACTTAAGGTGTTGCCGGTTTGCTCTTCATCATCATAAGCAGGTGTCGCTGTTAGCGTCCAGTCGACAGCTTCAGATACCCCACTGTTATCATTTACAACTTCTTTATAAAGTGTAAGTTTAGGTGCTATGTCATCGTTAGTAATAGTACATGTCTTAACATCGCCCAGGCTAAGGCTTATTGATCCATTCGTAGAACAATCACCGCCTATAGTACCAACATAACCCGTCTGGTTTGTCTCGGATACTGTGTAGCTACCTGTGTTAAAACCATTTTGTACACCTGAGGTGACACTGGTTTGGTTAACAAATAGTGGGAAGTCAGAAATGACTTTATTACCACCGTTATCGTTAATAACTACTTTTGTAACTGTAAGTTTAGGCTGTACTGCGGTGTTGGTAATAGTACAGGTGATGTCGTCACCAAGGGCAAGTGATACCGTGCCACCTAACGCTGCAGGGCATTTTGCGCCGCCAGTAATACTTACAAAGCTATAACCATCTTTACCAGCTTCGTTAATTGCGTATGTACCGACGTTTTTACCATAAGCTGTGCCGCTTGTAACAGCGCTGCCGCCAATAGTAAGGCCAAACTCGTTTATGGTAGATGTGTCGCCATATTGGTTGCCATCTATTGCTTTAACAAGTGTTATGTTTGGCTGTACGGTAGTGTTAGTAATAGTACAACTAACTACCTGACCAAGTGCCAAAGCTATAACATTGCTTGTGACTGTTGTATCGCCACAATTCCATGATCCTGAAGTGATGCCTGTTGTTGGACCACTTTCACTAAGGGTATAGCTACCCGCGTAAAAGCCAGAACCACTCACTACATCTGTACTACCTGCAGCACCATTGCCAGACAAATCTGTAACCGCGCCGTCGGCCGTTAACAACCAGCTAGCTTCTGTATAGCTGCCACCAAATGTGTCAACAAGGATCTTATTAAGTGTTAAAACTGGTGCTTTGTCGTCATTAGTTATGCTACATGTTTTGTTTTGGCCTATTTCTAGGGTGATTGTACCGTTGGCAGCACAGTCACCGCCCCATACGCTTGCTGCATAAGTTGGCAATGTTGTTTCGGTTGCTGCATGTGCACCAGCGCTAAGTGCAGTTGCTGTAGACCAGGCAACGTTATTGCCGTCAATCATACCCTGAAAATCTACAGCAGTCTTTGTACCACCGTTATCGTTTATGGCTGTTTTAACTAAAGTTAGGGTTGGTGCAACATCACTGTTAGTAATGCTACAAACAGTAGTTTGGCCAGGTGCTAAAGTTATCTTAAAATCTACTACTGCTACATTGTTGGTACATGTCCATGCACTAGCTGAATAGCCGGCTGGGCCAGTGCTTTCACTTAGTGTATATGTGCCAGCTTTAAAGGTAGGGTCACTTACAACATCTGTGCCGCCGGTTGCGCCTGCGCCAGATAATAGGGTTGGGCCGGATGCTGTTAGTGTCCATGCGCTTTCTGCTGCTGTGCCACCATGTGTGTTAGATACAACTTTGTTAAGTGTAAGGCTTGGAGCAATATCATCGTTAGTTATGGTACAAACTTTGTGTTGGCCTACTGCAATGCTGTAGCCGCAGTCATTGCCAAGTGATCCACCGTATCCGCCTGGGCCAGATTCTGCAACGCTAAACGCACCTGCATTTAAAGTTACGGTCGTGCCGTCTTCGTTGCCAGGGAATGCCGCGTCACTTACATTAGTACCAGTAACTTGCATTTCGAACTGGCTAGCGGTGGCTGTACCACCGTTGTCGTTAATAACGTGTTTAATAACTGTTAGTTGTGGTGCAACGTCACTGTTGGTAATGCTACAGGTTTTGTGGTCGCCAGGTGCCAAGGTAATTGTGCCGTTTGTTGCACAGTCGCCGCCCCATACACTTGCAGCGTAGCCTGGCAAGTTAGTTTCTGAAGCTGTATACAAAACATTAGCAGACAAAGTGTTGGGCTGGCCGCTTACAACTGTATTGCCGTTTATTGCTAAAGCAAAGTCAGACACAACTTTTGTGCCACCGTTATCGTTAATAACTGTTTTTACTAGTTTAAGCTTTGGAGCAATATCATTGTTAGTAATAATACAGCTTTTAACGTCGCCGAGATTCAGGGTAATTTCGTCATTACCAGAACAGTCGCCTGTAATGCTAGATTCATAACCTGGGTCACTGGTTTCACTAATTGTGTAGTTACCTGTGTTAAAACCATTTTGTATACCTGAGGTGACACTGGTTTGGTTAACAAATAGTGGGAAGTCAGAAATGACTTTACTACCACCGTTATCGTTAATAACTACTTTTGTAACTGTAAGTTTAGGCTGTACTGCGGTGTTAGTAATAGTACAGGTTGTATTACCAGCAAGGCTTAGCAGTACTGACATAATGCCGTCAGTATAAGAACAGTTGGTGCCCGTAAAACTAGTGAAGGTGTAGCCGGTTTGCTGTGTTTCGGTAACAGTATGTGTACCAGCGTTAAACTGGCTTGTAGCAACACCGCTAGTTACAGACGTGTTATCTACAAATAGTGGGAACGAGCTTGCAGGCAGTGCTGTGCCGTATGGGTTTAGTACTTGTTTAAGAATAGTAAGTACTGGGGTAACGTCTTCGTTAGTAACAGTACATGTGACGTTTTCGGATTCGTCTAGGTTAACCGTAACGCTCCGGCCTGTACCAGTTGTGCTATCGTTACAGGTCCAAATACCTTCTGCGTAGCCGGCCAAGTCGATTTCGCTTAGCGTGTAATTAGTATTTGATAGAACTGTAGGAGTTGACGTATATGTTGTAGTACTTCCAATCACAACACCAGTACCAAAAGTAAGGCCAGAATTGTTATTAGTTATACCAAAGTCAGTAACTGTGGCTGTGCCGCCGTTGTCGTTAATAACGTTCTTAACAACTGTAAGTGTTGCTGCATTATCATCATTAGTAATAGTACAACTAGCAGTGCCGCCGTTAGCTACAACAACATTTGTGCAAGTATTGCCTGTCATTGTATAGCCAGGAAAAGTATTTTCTACTGCACTGTATGTTCCGGCGTTAATAGCAAACGTCTTGCTACCTACAAGTGTAGTAGCGCCGTTTATGAAGCTGTGGTTAGCAGCATCGCCAGACTTTTTAAAGCTAAAGTCAGATGCCTGGGCGTTACCACCGTTGTCGTTAACAACCGTTTTGTTAATGGTTAGGCTTCCCTGTTGGTCGTTGTTAGTTATGGTACAAACTTGCTCTGCAACAGTAACTGTGCCGCTACATGTGCCTGTGTAACTTGTTGCGTAACCACCTGTGTTTGCTTGTACTTCTACAATAGAAAAACTTGATCCAACTGGTAGTGACAGTACTTTTTCACCATCTGGGCTAGTTGTTGTTACAAATGGCTGTGCTGCACCGCCGTTGTTTGTAAAGGTAAAATCTGCAGAAGTTTTTATGCCGCCGTTGTCGTTGATAACGTCTTTTACAACTTTTACAGATCCGTCTATCCTAGTATTAACAAAAGTACAGGTGATATCAACAACCCCATTTGGAGGACTTATTGTAGCAGTACGACTAGTAGAACCTGCTACAGCTATGTTGAGAAAAGGCACTGCTGGATCAGTATCATCGACACATACTAACTGAGTCGTATAATTAGCCAGGTTTGAACCTGTATACGCTGTTTCTTCAACCAAAACAGAAGTTGTACTAAACTCATATTCGCCCGTTGTGCCGCCATCACCTTGATTGGTAGCAATAGCGTCTGTTGCTAGATCTATTCTTAGATTAAAACGTCCCGTATCGGAATTAGGCGCGATATCTTTTTTTAGTTCTATAACTGGGTTAGGATTACCAGTAGATGTAATAATGCAGTCAGATGGAGATGAGTTTGGCTGTTGTGATGGGAAAGAGCAAACATCTTTTAGAACCGCAACACCTCCGCCAACTTCACTAAGTTTTATAGTACATGATGCACTTGTGTCGTTTGGGTAAGATGCACCCTCCTTTTTATTTGGCGGACCAGAAAATGGATCAGTAGCAGACTGAGAAACCGTACATACTGTTTGGTAGGGGCCGACAACTAAAGTTCCGCCAGCACATTTTTCTAAAGCGCTATCGTTACACGTATAGATTCTTGGGCTATTTCCTACTTTTACAGCAGGATTTCCAGAAACAGTAACACATACTGCGTAGTTAGATAAATTATTTCCATTTGTATCAAATAGTGCGCATGTATCACCCGTATTACTTCCACTCCAGGCAATTTCATCCCATTGCCAAGATACAGTTAATTCACCTGCTGCGTCACCGCCAGGTAGACAATACAATGATAAGTCTTTTTGCCCAGGTTCGTCATTAGGGCCCTGGGCATCAATCGTCGTTGTTGCAATTGTACAAAGCGCGGCGGCATTTACGGGTTGCGTTAAAAACGGCGCAATACCAGTTAAGTTAAGAGTAAGCACAACGGCTGCGACTGTGCGCGCCAATCTGTTGATTATTTTATTCATACTTGTATCTCCCTATGCTTTAACGTTTACTTATGCCGAGTAGCCCCCACTGCTTTTTAGTGAAACTTGCAAACAATCACTAAGTTAGCAAAACTACTTATACCACTAAAATACTCTTACTATTTACAAAAGTCAACGTATATTATATTGTAATTAAAACTTATGCCTAATTTCAAGATCACATGATATTTTTTTGTTAGAGTAGTTTGGCTAACAAATATTAATTCTTAGCCCTAAAACGCTTGATTGTTAATAAAAAAGAGCCCTTGGCGGGCTCTGTGCTACATTTACTGCAATGGTGCGGGTAGAGGGAATCGAACCCACGTCTCAAGTTTGGAAAACTTGCATACTAACCGTTGTACTACACCCGCAGTAAACATATTATACCTGATTATATACGCCTTGTGTCCAGCCCCTGTTATAATTGTATTTAGTGTGCACCCGTAGCTCAGCTGGACAGAGCAATGGGCTTCTATCCCACAGGTCGGGGGTTCGAATCCCTCCGGGTGTACCAATTTAAGCAACGAGCCTCGTGCTCGTTTTTTAAATTGGATTCCGTGGTTCGAACGCCATGGCCAAAAAAGGTCGGGGCGAAAAATGCCTTAAGGCATTTTGCAGGGCAATCTTTCAGATTTTGATTTCAATCAAAGTCAAGAAAGTTGCGGGCCTGCCGAAGGTAGGTCGAATCCCTCCTTTGTGTACCAAGCATAAGTATTTTAGTGTTACTATTAACCCATGGAAAAAGACCAAAAAGGCTTCGGAATACTGGAAGTACTTTTATCTATCGTTTTGTTGGGAGTTATTGGTGGAGCTGGTTGGTATGTTATAAAAGCAAGAGCTAATGATACATACTCCTCAAGTACAAAGAGAACGTCAGAGACCAGTCAAACGACAGATCAAGAGAATTCAGCCTATTTAACTTACGATAAAAATCCGAACTTCATAATTGCATATCCAAAAGATTGGAGTGTAAAAACAGATAATGAAGATACTAACAATCAGTATATTTTCTTTAGTACAGCTAATTTTACTTCTAGTGGCAAAGTTTACAGTGATTCCTATGCTGTCAGCCAAGGTTCACAGTTTTATGTTTACATTACAACTGATGGACTTCCCACTACGATTAATGAAATGTTGGCTAATTTAAAGGATGGTATTAACAATGCGGCTAGTCTATACGTAGCAAAAGGCATATCATTTCAAGAGCCCAAAATCCTCAAAACCGTTAGTGGTATAGATTATGTAAGCTTTACTGGACATTCGTCTTTTATGACACCTATAAATAACTCTTCGAATGCCCTGTTCTTAAAGAAAAAATACGGTGTAACATTGGGTTATACCTATCCTAACCGAACGGATATAATGGCTGACCCAGCTTACGCAAAAGAATTTACCCACTTTGTCGAATCCTTAAATTTTAAGTAATAATCTTCGCACTTAAAACATGTTAGTTCTAAGCTTTTTACAAGATGCTGTACTAAATTAAGAAACCTACTAGTCTTGGCTTTTTAGTTTAGTAGAGTGGCGAATCCCTATTTCTTCATAAAGTTGCGGGCCTGCCGAAGGTAGGTCGAATCCCTCCGGGTGTACCAATTTTCAGTTTTTAATTATGCAACGGCCTTTTCAGATAGTTCAACCGCACGGCTGCAAATATCGAGTAAGTAGCTTGCGCAGATGACAAATGACTTATCACTAGCACTGTGGTTCTAAAGGTAAATCATTGCAAATATTTTGTGCTATTTAGGTTATACTTTGAACAATATGTAATCACTTAAGTTGGAGCAAAAAAATGGAAAACCAAGCAAACTTTGTCCCTAATCAACAAGGTAATCAACAAGTCAATGTCTCCACCCTACCAAAATACGGTATATTTCAGTCACTACAACATGTGATGGGCGCAGTAAAAAGAAATCCTGTAACGTTTGGCGTAACACTTTTAGTGTCATATGTACTTTCTGGGATCGCACTAGTGCTTACTGTCTTAGCTGCCACTAGCTTGTTATTGGGGCAATTTGGGTTACTATTTGCTAGCTTCGGCAATATATTAACAGTCCTTATCGCCAGCCTAATTATTTACACTCTGTTATATGCACTTGTTTATGCATTTACGGTTAGTTGCATTGCATATTCATTAAGTGATGAAAAGTACGGGATTGGCACAACTCTTAAAAAAGCGCTAAAATCAACCGTTCGTGTAGTTAAAGTAAATGCATGGGTAGTTATTGTTGCCTACTGGCCTATAGTTATTGCTGCGTTCTTGCCTTTGCTTCTTGTTAGTGGCGGTGATTCTCGTGGCGGTAATGCGTCATTGGCATTATTAACACCAGTTCTTATCATTGCAGCCCTTATTTGGGCGTTAATTGCCCAGCTTCGTTACGCATTAGCCCCCTACGTCGCATTATTTGAGCCAGAAGTTCCTGTTATGCAAACCCTGAAAAGAAGTGAGCAGCTGCTTAAAAAAGGCGGGCAATGGTTTGTGTTCAAGGGTGTGTTAATAATCTTGGCAATATTTATTTTTCTTGCAGTTGTTACAGGATCAAACTTAAGGCAATTAGAAAATTCAAATGACAATATAATAAATGTAATATTTATCATACTTTCTATCCTAATAGAAGGAGCGATGGTAATGTTGTATTTGAACCGTTCACGCAAGCAAGCTGCGTCAAATACTCCACAATCACTGCGTCTCATGGTTCTAGTACTGGCTATACTAGTCGCCTTATTTGGATTTGTTGCTTACAAGGGTAAGAATAGTGTTGGGGATAATGCATTTTCTAAATCACAATTCTCCCAAGCAGACCAAGAAGAATTCATGAAAATCAGTAATGATGTTAAGCGTAAGATTTATATGAAGGCCTTAGGCCAAACCCTAGAAATTTATTATACAAAGAATGGCTTTTATCCCGGGGAAAACGAAGTTGCCAATTCAGAGTGGGTTGCAGCAAACCTAACAGGGATCGAGACAAAAGTACTAATCGATCCACAAGGAAGCCGTATTAATAGTACGGTCTCGGATTATCAGTATCAAGCAAGCCCAGAAAGCTGCACCAAATGTGCTAGCTTTGAGCTATCTGCAAAGCTCGAAAAAAGCGATAAATATACACAATCTAGCCTAAATAACTCAATACAGCCCGGTACAAGCACTACGCCAACCCCAACAACTTCATCCAGTCCTGCAACGCAATAGCCTACTACTACGGCTACAAAAACAGGAACAGCTTACGTAATTTACCGAATAGCAGCAGATGGAAATTCTGCACAAAATTCCCAGGTCACTACTACACTGAAAGACGTAACGAGCGTTGAGCTAACTGTAGATTTACAATGTCTTGGGACCTGCCAGTTTAAGCTAGTCAGTGACACGTATACCTTTAGCGATACAACTGTCTACACGAGCAGCCAAAAAATCAAATACCAGATTACGAAGCCTGGGAACTATGTTCTTCGCAATCAATTTACGCCAACTGCCTTCATTATCAAGTTCTAGAGATTTTGTCTTTCACTTATGCAAACTATATCGGTAGTTCATACGGCGTTTGAGTTATTATAGGTAAGGAACAGTGACCTAACCTGCTCTATAATGGTGTGTCAGTTTAAATACCCTAGCAAAGTCTAGGGTTTTTTATTTGGAAAATTTGTGGGATTCGAACGGGTTAGGGCTATCGTTTTCTATACACATCGCGTCTGTGTTCAATATATAGAATAACTAGCGTATCATCTTGCTTATCAAATACAATTCGGTAGTCACCAACTCGAAATCTATATTCACCAGACTTTTGATTGCCCACCAGTTGTACTGAATAATCTAGTGGTTCTGTTTGTGCAAGGTAGAACCCTAGCTTCTCTTTTATGCGTCTTTGGAGCGTTTTTGGTAACTTTTTTAGATCTTTTAGTGCAGTTGGCTTAAGCACTACATTGTATTTCATTTAGATACCGCTGAATGCGTCATCGAAAGATACTGTTTCTTTCTCGGCTCGAGCCTGTAGTATTTTTTTGATGATTCGAGGATTGATAGAGGCTAGATAATCTTCGAGTATTTCGGCATCAACAAGTGCGGCGTCAGGCTTACCTCGACGCTGAATAACAACCACGCCGCCATTAGTTGCGGCTTCAAGGGCCTCTGCAAAGTGCGCTCTTGCGTCACTCATTGAAGTAGTTTGTATACTCATAACTTATTCTCCTTATGTACATGACTATTGTACATGACTATTCTGATGTAAGCAATGGTTGGCTCTAGCTTGCACTTCAACTACTGCATCACTCTACATGCTCTTTCTAATCTGGTGTGGTTGTGTCATAATTGTCATTACTTAGTTCATCATCATAAAGATGAAGCGCAAGGTTTTGTGGTGCCCATAGCTTAGCTGGTTAAAGCGTCTGGTTGTGGTTCAGAAGATCGCCGGTTCAAATCCGGTTGGGCACCCCAAATAAGTAGTCTCGCTTTGGTGGGGCTTTTTTAATACACCCCTGCCTGTTACAATAACAGATAAGGACTGGAGTTTTCATGATAAATAATCTAAAGACATTTGTTAATAACTATAAGCATTTTGCTTTTGTTATGCTGGCTACTATCGTAAGCCTTGGTCTAGATTTAGCCGGTAAAGATGGGTTGTCCCACTTGTTAATTAGTGTTACTGTAATTAGCTCACTAATACCGCTATTAACAGGTATGTGGCAAACCTTGCGTGACGGCCAGTACGGGCTAGACGTTTTAGCAATTACTGCCATTGTATCTGCCCTTTTATTTAAAGAATACTGGACTGCAATTATTATTGTAATAATGCTTACCGGCGGCGAGGCACTCGAAGATTACGCCGAAACCCGCGCAAAGGTAGAACTTACTAGCTTACTAGACCGCAAGCCAACAAAAGCCCATTTAATAAAGGGTAAAACTGTTACTGATGTTGAGGTAAATTTAGTTAAAATTGGCGACCGAGTATTAGTTAAGCCTGGCGAAGTTATACCTGTTGACGGTGAGATTATTGAAGGTGGTATAACAAGTGTTGATGAATCGTCTATAACCGGCGAGAGCCTACCTATTACCAAACAAGCCGGCGATATACTTTTAAGTGGTAGCGTCAACCTTGACGGTGCGATTACATTGAAAGTAATTCATAGTGCTCAAGATAGCCAATACCAACAAATCGTTAAACTGGTCGAAGGCGCTGTACACAGCCAAGCACCTTTCGTAAAGTTAGCCGACCGCTATGCTATACCGTTTACTGCCGTTGCCTTTACAATTGCTGGCCTTGCCTGGGCGCTAAGTGGCGATAGCCTACGCTTTTTGCAAGTACTTGTTGTTGCAACCCCTTGCCCGCTACTACTAGGCGCGCCTATTGCCATGATTAGTGGCATGAGCCGCGCGGCCAAGCATGGAGTTATTGTTAAAAATGGTGCTGCACTAGAGCGCTTAGCCGCTAGCAAAACAATTGCATTCGATAAAACCGGTACCCTTACCCAGGGCAAACCAACCGTGCAAAATGTAATAACGTTTAATGGTTACAAAAAAGACGACGTACTTTCGCTAGCAGCCGCCCTTGAACATAGCTCAAACCACATACTAGCCGTTGCCATAACCAACGCCGCTACAAGTGCAAAGCTTAATGTGCCTAAAATTAAGCACGTTAAAGAATTTACTGGTGGTGGCTTACAAGCCACAGCAAAACAAGGTGTAGTACGAATAGGTACCCAAAGATTCTTGCAAGAACAAGGTGTTAAGTTCACCGCCAAAACAACTGATAGTGCGCACACCGTATCTTATTTGTCGGTAGATGAGGCCGTTGTTGGCATGATTACTTTTGTAGATGAGCCCAGAGACAACGCAAGCGCTACACTAAGCCGCCTAAAAAACTTGGGTACAAAAAACTTACTTATGGTTACAGGTGACAATGCAAAAACAGCTGAATCTGTAGCTAAAAAACTTGGCATTACCGATGTACGAGCCGATTGCCTGCCCGGCGATAAAATATTAGCCATCCAAGATCTAGCACACAAACCTGTGACCTTTGTGGGTGACGGCGTAAATGATGCACCTGTGTTAACTGCTGCCGATGTTGGTATTGCACTAGGCGCACGTGGGTCTACCGCTGCCAGTCAAACCGCCGATATAGTTATAATGCAAGACGACATCTCCCGCGTAGCCGATGCGGTAGATATATCTAAGCGAACAATGTTTATTGCCAGGCAAAGTATTTGGATCGGCATAACCTTGAGCTTTGGTTTAATGCTAATATTTGCAACTGGCAAGTTTAAAC
>JAYUPU010000021.1:0-2048 GCA_043759925.1 bacterium
ATTTCGGCGTCGCAACCGGCAGGTAGTGATAGGTTCATAAGGCTATCAATAGTCTTTGGTGTTGGGTCGTATACATCGATAAGGCGTTTGTGCACGCGCATTTCAAACTGTTCACGACCCTTCTTGTACACGTGTGGACTTTTTACTACTGTAAAAGTACTTTTACGTGTAGGTAGTGGAATTGGCCCAGCGATTGTTGCGCCGGTGCGCAAGGCTGTTTCTACAATCTGTTTTGCAGACTGGTCGATTACTTTATGGTCGTAGGCTTTAAGCCTAATACGAATACGTTGTTTTTGGTTTGGTGCTGGCGCTGCTGGTGTAGCGGCCTTTTTGGCTTCTGCCATAATATCTTACTCCTGCGGCGGGTGTAACATCTACGGTTGGTAATATAGTGCCAACTTAAGACTTTTAGTCACCTGCGATTAATTTATGTCTTTATTTTGACATAAATGCCCCAAAAAGAAAAGAGCCCGATTGCTGAACATTGTTCTGAGGCATCTGCAGGAGTGCAGTGCTGGAGTAAATCGAGCACAGAAAAAGAGACGTACAAAGCGTCGGTCATTTTCAGGAGTAAAGTGCATAGCTATAGTCTGAGCAAGAAAAAAGAGCTGTACAAGTGGTACTGCTCTTTTTTCTGTCGCAAGACTTAGCCTGCAATTTGCCCTGATAAATGGGCGACGAAGATTATTTAGTAATCTTTGTAACAACACCAGCACCTACTGTGCGGCCACCTTCACGGATAGCAAAGCGTAAACCTTGATCCATAGCGATAGGGGCAAGTAGTTTTACCTTGAAAGTGACTGTATCACCAGGCATAACCATTTCTTTGTCTGCTGGTAATTCTACTTCACCAGTTACGTCCGTAGTACGGAAGTAAAACTGTGGCTTGTAGCCCTTAAAGAATGGCGTGTGACGGCCACCTTCTTCTTTGCTAAGGATATAAACCTCGGCATCGAATTCAGTATGTGGAGTAATAGTACCTGGCTTACAAAGAACTTGACCGCGTTCGATGTCATCACGCTCGATACCGCGAAGCAAAATTCCTACGTTGTCGCCGGCTTGACCCTGATCAAGATTTTTCTTGAACATTTCAACACCAGTTACAACAACTTTACGTGTGTCGCGTATACCGATAATTTCAACTTCTTCGCCAACCTTTACGATACCTTGTTCAACACGGCCGGTAGCAACTGTGCCACGACCTTTAATGCTAAACACGTCTTCGATAGGCATCAAAAATGACTTGTCTAGCTCGCGCTTTGGCTCTGGAATGAAATCATCCATAGCTTTAACAAGTTCCATAATAGATTCTTCGTACTTAGCGTCGCCTTCTAGAGCCTTAAGGGCAGAACCCTTAATGATAGGAGCGTTTTCGTCGTAACCATTTTTAGCTAGAAGTTCGCGGATGTCCATTTCAACTAGTTCTACTAGTTCTTCGTCTGCCATGTCCATTTTGTTTAAGAAAACAAGGATAGATGGTACACCCACTTGGCGGGCTAGCAAAACGTGTTCACGTGTTTGTGGCATAGGGCCGTCAGCTGCGCTAACAACCAATACGGCGCCGTCGATTTGAGCAGCACCAGTAATCATGTTTTTAACGTAGTCGGCGTGACCAGGCATATCAACATGGGCGTAGTGTCGCTTTTCTGATTCATATTCTTGGTGAGAAGTTGCAATGGTAATACCACGCGCCTTTTCTTCTGGGGCGTTGTCAATTTGAGCATAGTTAACAGCTTTGTTAACGTCGCTTGGCAACTTTTTAGAAAGTACTGTAGTGATAGCTGCAGTTAGTGTTGTTTTACCATGGTCAACGTGACCCATAGTTCCAACGTTAACATGTGGCTTATCGCGCTTGAATTCTGCCATCTTGTAGATTCTCCTACCTTTTATAAGGGTTTAATGAATTGTTATATATGTTTCGCGATCCATAATATTAGTCAAACCAATAATAGCCCTCACGCGAGTTACCGATTGATTATAGCTAATTTTAGGCCTGTTTACAAGTATTACAGCGATACTTCGACACCGAACAAAGGGCACTTTAATGT
>JAYUPU010000022.1:0-4962 GCA_043759925.1 bacterium
TTTTAACCGGCGATTTTAATCTACACCCCAATAGTAAATCCCTAAAACCTATAAATGATTTACTAATAAACCTGGCTGTTAAGTACGATATAACATCAACAAGAACCGAATTAGCCAAGCGACAAGAAGTTATAGACTATATTTTTGTGTCAGAAGATGTAAAGGTTAATGATTTCTACGTGTCTGAGATGATAGCATCTGACCACAAAGCTTTAATATTAGATTTTAGCGTTTAACGGTTATCGCCAGTGCCGCGGCCCATACCACGGGCTTTGCGGCTTAGTACCTTTTCTAGGTTTTCGGATGCTACTTGTTCTAGTGATACGCCCAGGTAATCGGCAATGGCGCTTATATACCACAGCACATCGCCTAGTTCTTTAACAATCTCTTGGGTATCACTGGGCGTAACAACGCCGCCCCTATCCCTAATAATCTTTTTAAACTTTTCGGCTACTTCGCCGGCCTCGCCCGACAGGCCTAATAGCTTTGCCACAAACGCCGGATCGCCGGCATTAAACTCAGCTGTACGATGCATAAGTTCGGTTGTTATAGCAATTTTTTGATACTGCTCGAAAGTCATATCTGTAAACCTCATGATCGTATTATAGATTATTAGTTACGCATTAATGCCGTGATTCTTTATAATAGATTTTATGTATATATTTGCCGCTACCACAACAGATTCAGTAACGGATAGTTTATTTTCATGGATTGATGGCCATTTTTCTGTGCTAATTAGGGTAATTGTAATTTTTATTGTTGCATTTGTTGCCGTCAAAATTATGCGGTTACTGTTTAGCCGCGTTCTAAACAGAACAATGCGATTAGATATGTTCCCTACTAAAACCGACCGCGATAGGCGACTGCGTACTTTAAATAGCATTAGTAACGCTATAGTATATTTTATTATTTGGGCTGTAGCGTTTGTTATGGTTTTAAACACAATAGGTTTTAACACCGCACCGTTACTAGCTAGTGCTGGATTTTTAAGTGTTGCTATTGGCTTTGGTGCTCAAAGTTTAGTTAAAGATTTTGTTACAGGTATGTTTATAATTGCCGAAAACCAGTACCGTGTTGGCGACTATGTAGAGATTGGCAACGTAAAGGGCACCGTGCTGTCTGTTACTATGCGTACAACAATCATAAAAGACGACGATGGTAGTATTTTTTATATACCGAACGGATCTATTATAGTTACCGGCAACCACACCATGAACAACAATAAGGTAAGCCTGGAACTAACAGCATCGACCGAAACACCAATAGACGACCTTAGAAAAGCTATTAATTTGGCGGGTAAAAAGCAGGCTGAATCTGCGGCAATGAAAGATGACATTATGGAGCCCTTGATGTTTAAGCGTATAAAAGACATTAAAAATGGCACAGTGATTGTACGTGTGTCGGGCAGAGTAGCCGCCGGCAAACAGATAGATGTTAAGAGTGATTACTACCTCCGTTTGCAAGAAGAACTTACTAAAAACAAAATAGCCTTAAAATAAAACGTACCCGACTTTGGGCACGTTTTAAAAAACTACTTTGTTTTGGTTTACTGTAAACCTAATGCTTTGTCGCTTATGACATCGGCTGTAAAGTCTGCGTCGCTAAGAGTATTTAGCGTGTCATCTACGTCTTTAGTCGCTGCGTCTACATCTGCAGCAGTTACACTAACCGCTTTAACGGTTGTATCTGGCTTTTTATTAGCAGTATTTTTGGTTGAACTAGTGGCCTTTAAGTAAACCAATACAGCAATTGCAGCTAGTACAAGCGCCAGTACAACAGCAATTGCCATAACAAGCCCTTTACCGGTTTTTTTAGGTACTTCGCTAGATGCAGCAGGGGCTGAATTGGATCCATCGGGCGCGAATACTTGCTCGGTAGGTGCTACGGGTGGGGCCGCAGGCATATCAAGATCAGTTTGTTCTGATACTGGCTCTGGCGCAGATAGAGGTTTAGGCTCTGCAATAACTTCGTCTTGTGGTGGTGGTGAAACGTCCATCATTGCTTCGGGTGGTGTAACTTGATTGGAAGGCTCGTTAGATACTTCTTGGTCTTGCATGGCGCCGTGTTCGTCTACATTTAAATCTTTTATGGTCTCTGTATTCATGTCATCGTCAGCTGTTGTCACAGGTATGCTTTGTGGTTTTGTATCGTTGTTATCCATTACTGTGTACCCCCTGTTTTATCTGTAGGTTGCAGTTGCGCGCGAACTACCTTGATTGCATCTTTAAGTGTGGTGTTAATATAGCTTTTTAAGTCTTGAGCTTGAGTTTTTACTGTTTCGCGCTGAGTGCGTGCAAGAGTGATTGTTGCATGGAAGGCAGTAGGATCTGCAACGCAGTCCATTTCGCCAAGATCTGCCATTGTTTGTTCGTATGTAGCCATGCTTGCAGCCAGAGTTGTAGCTTTTTGTTTTGCTAACGCATTGGCTGCTTCTAGCGCCGTAGTGTCTATACCCTGTAGTTTAACTTTGTCTATAAGTGTCTGTATGCGCTCTGCAACCTTTGCATATGCTCTTGTGCGGTTTGTGCTGATAGCATTTGCCGATGTTGTTGCACCCTTAATAGCTATTTGTGCTGGTTTACACTTAGCTATAATAATATTTTTAGTTTTTTCATCTAATCTCGTCTTAAGTGCGGCCTTATTTTGTTCAAGGCGCTTTTTAAGTTCGGCAAGCCGCATAGCAGCTTCTTCGGCCGTTGGTTTAGTAGTAGATGTTGTTGTAGTTTCAGTCATGCCTGTATCTGTAATGGCCAAAACTGCCATTGGTGATACAAACAATAAGCTGGCTGACAAAGTAATCCCAGTTAATATTCGTAATTTTCTCATATATACACCTTATGTTAGCTATTTAACATAATTGTAGCATAAGCGTAATAATTAGTTGTAGTAATACGACATGTCGGTATTTGTGACATCTCGTAGCTTTTGAGCTTCGCCGCCAGCTGTGCTTTTAACGTAATCTGCTACCTCGCGGCTATCACTTACCCTAAAAACGTAGGTAGTGTTACTAAGCCAAGCTGCTGGTTGGGTAAGCCCTGCACGAGTCTCTAATAAATCGTCTTTTTTAGTACTAACATTATAGGCTAAAAGTACCCCTTTGCCGTCACGCTGATCTGTCCATAATGCTAGCGATTTATCAAAATTATCACGGTATACTCTACTGCGTAGGTTTGTCGGGGCGCCACTAAGTTTTGTGGGAACGCTATTTAGCTTTAGTTCGTACCAATCTTGCTGAACGCTTAGGTATAACATGTCGTAATCATTACGCAGAACGCTCCAAACTTCTTTGTCAAAAATAGTAGATGCGCCAGTACCATCAGGATTTACTTTATAAAACTTGGCGCTATTTACTGGCAGCGAGTAGCTTGATTGGGCGTAATAAACTGCACCCTTAAATATTGCTGCGTCGTTAAAGTAGTTAGCACTAGCAAGTTCTTTTGCTCCGGGCTGGCCAATTTCGTAACTGTAAAGTTTACTGCGGCCTGGGTTTGCTGCACTGACGCCGTCAACTATACCGATGTAAACTATCCTGTCACCAGTCCAATCAATAAGTCTTATGCGCTCGGACTGTCCAATTTTAAGTGCTTCACCAGTTTTAACATTAACTACAAATACTCCGCTTAATAAATAGCCGTCTTTATTGCGCTTACCTTCGCGTGTTGATACTAACGCTGCGTACTGACTAGTGGGGTGCATTAGCAGGCTTAAATCGTCGCGTTCACTGCCTGTTGCAGCTACTAAAACAGATTCATTTTTGCCATCTGCATCAATTTTATAAACATCATATTTACCGGTACGCTTACTTACAAAAACGTGATGTTTGGCGGGGGCCATAAGTATGGTTTTTTCACTTGTTTCAGTAGGCTTAATAGTTACAATTTCGTCACGGTAATCTGGTGCTTTAATTGTTACGATAAAATCTTTATCATCCGTTTGTTCGACTGCCAAAACTATACGCCCATCTGCATCTGCAGCCGCATTGAAATCACCACTTACTGCCTCTGCGCTAGCCAGGTTCTTACCACTTAAAAAGTCTTTGGCTACAAAGCTAAATTTAGTACCAGTAAGTGTTAATGCTACTTTGCCTAGCGGGTTACTACCCCATCCCAATACTTTGTTTTGTTGCTGCGCTGCATAGCCCCGCTTTTTAACTGCAAGCTGTTGTTTACCAAGTTTTAACTTATTAAAGCTAACATTGCCGTCGTCATCTGTAGTTTTTGTTTGATTGGCTATAGATACTTCGGCGTTTTTTAAAGGCTGCTGACTGTCACTACTAAGTACTGTCAGCGAGGCATTTGCCCTAACCCCAAAGGCATTTAGTATTGCATAGCGGGTTGTAGGCAAAAGCGTGATTAAAGCTACCACTAATATTAGGCCAACTATTGTGCCCCATTTTGTTGCTGGGTTTACCCACCAGTTTTTAACAAGTTGGCCAATTTTTGATTGTTTTTTAGTATTTATTGCAACTGCTGCTTTTTCGGCGTCTTCACGCTTTAACAGCTCGTCAGATTCTGTGGCAACTATATCGTCTACTGCAGTAGCGGTTTTATCGTCAGAAAACTCATTATCGTCGGTGATTATTTCTGTCGGGAACGGCTGCTGTTCAAGTTCACTAGGTACAGCTTCAGGATCATTGTGTGCACTTAATTCGGGTTCACTAGCACTTTCTTCACCTAATGCAGATTCGGTATCAGATTTGTCTACCAGATCAACACCTACAGCTTCGTCCTCTGTTTTTGCGGCTTCGTCTAAACCAGCTGCTACAATTGCATCACCAACAGTTATGTTGGTACTTACTTCGTCGCTGGCTAAATCTGCTTGTGAGTCTGACTGTTCGGGGTCTACATCTTTGTCATCTGCGGTTGTTTTATTAATAGCTTTTGCCAAATATGTAAGCTCGCTAGCATCAGTTAACTGCGGCGTGTCGCCAGCTGTTTGGCTAGCTGCATCGGTATCTTCGTG
>JAYUPU010000023.1:0-2037 GCA_043759925.1 bacterium
CATTACAGCGTTAACGCGCGTACCATGGCCACCAACAAATGTACCAACTGGGTCTACACCCTGAACAGTACTTGCAACGGCAATTTTGGTGCGTACACCAGCCTCGCGGGCAATATTCTTAATAACAACAGCTCCGCTTTCCATCTCTGGTACCTCAGACTTAAACAAGTGTTCAATAAATGCACCAGCGCCGCGGCTAACAATCATTTGTGGGCCCCTAAAGCCTTTTTCGATATCTTTTAGGTATACCTTAAGCCGCTGGCCAGGATAGTAACGCTCGCCCTGGATTTGCTCGCTCATTGGCATAATTGCTTGGGCCTTGCCAAGATCAATACGTACTAAGCGGGCTTCTACACGGGCAACAATACCGTTTATTAGTGTGCCAATTTTGCCTTCGTATTCGGCAAGCATAATTTCACGCTCGGCTTCGCGTAGGCGCTGCAAAACAACCTGCTTAGCAGTTTGGGCTGCAACACGTCCAAAGCTTTCGACAGATTGAAATAGCTCTACAATGTCACCAATAACTGCTTCTTTTTTAATCTTTTGAGCATCTTCCACGTTAATTTCAAAACGGTCGTCGCCTACAAGTTCTACAACTTCTTTACTAATGTATGCATCTATTGCACCGGTGTTCATATTAATACTCACACGTACTTCTTGTTCGCGGTCACCGTAATCACGGCGATAAGCAGCAGCCATAGCCTGTTCGACAATTTCTTGTACTGCCTCTTCCGGTAAATTTTTTTCTTCTGCAATAGCCTTTATGGCTGCAGTTAAACTCTTTAAATCGAAATCCATTTTTTTCTCCTATTTGTAATCTCTTTGAATGAAAAAATTCGACCGCTTGGCCGAATCAGAACACTCTTAGTATACTATACGTAATAGATAATGCGCAAACGATATAATAAGGAGCAAAAGCGCCCGTGAGTACACAAGTAAAAAGACTATACCAACAATTTGTTCCTGAGAGATATGACATCAACCTACATATTAACGAACCAGCAATGACTTTTGCAGGTAGCGTTAACATTCTTGGCACAAAAGTCGGTAAACCTAGCAGCCGGATAACTCTGCACCAAAAGGGTCTGAACATCACCAAAGCTGTTATTACTCATAAAGCTAAGAACGGTGATACAGTGCACGACATAGCACGCATAAACAAACATGATAGTTTCGACGAAGTACGACTGCACACTCACAAGCCTTTACCGCGTGGCAACTATGAAATTCAGTTGATTTTTGAGGGAACTATTACGCGGCCTATGAACGGAATGTACCCTTGTTTTTACACTGAAAATGGGAAACAAAAGCAGTTTATAGCCACCCAGTTCGAAAGCCACCACGCCCGTGAGGTTTTGCCGTGTATAGACGAACCTGAAGCCAAAGCAGTATTTACACTGTCACTAACAACCCGCGCCAACACGACAGCTCTTAGCAACACACCTGTTGTAACCCAAACAACAACCGACGATAGTATGACGACGGTATTTGAACCAACCCCTAAAATGAGCACCTATTTACTAGCCTTTGTGGTTGGTGATATGCAATATAAAGAGGCCACGACAAAGCGCGGCGTACAAGTACGTACCTATGCCACACCAGACAACACGCCGTTTACTGACTTTGCCCTGCAAACAGCTGTAAAGTGCATAGACTTTTACGAAGAATATTTTGGTATAGATTACCCATTGCCTAAATGCGACCTAATTGCCCTGCCAGATTTTGCTAGCGGCGCCATGGAAAACTGGGGTTGTATAACCTTTAGGGAACAATGTATGTTGGTTGACCCCAAAAATACCAGCCTGCCAACTAAACAGTATGTGGCAATGGTAGTTGCGCACGAACTTGCCCATATGTGGTTTGGCAACTTAGTAACTATGCGTTGGTGGACCGACCTTTGGTTAAATGAAGGTTTTGCTAGCTGGATTGAATACCTAGCCATAGATAAGCTATTCCCAGACTGGCAAATGTGGACGCAGTTCATAGTAGATGAACAGCAACAAGCAATGAAGCTTGATTCACTAGATAACACACACG
>JAYUPU010000024.1:0-13702 GCA_043759925.1 bacterium
ACCGACCACCGTATTGGCTACAGCCGCAGCAATATACCTGGTGCTATGACCGGCCAAATAGACGATTTAATACAAGAACTTGCCAACAACGAAGCCGAACTGTTGCGCAGCGAAAGTTAAGCCGTGGATATTAAGGCGTTGCTTGTTAGTGCAAATAAGCAGCTATTGGGTTTACAAACCACGAAGTTGGATGCCGAAGTATTGATGTGCTATGTGGTTGGCAAAAATAAAGCATGGTTATTAGCGCACGGCGAAGCTATACTAACAGATGCCCAAAACAAAAAATACCAAAAACTTGTTGCAAAGCGCGCTGACGGACAGCCGGTTGCATATCTAATCGGCAAAAAAGAGTTTTATGGCCGCGATTTTGCGGTAAACAAACACGTACTTGTACCCCGCCCTGAATCGGAAAGTTTTATAGAATTACTAAAGCAACTTAAAAGTGACCACACAATAAATGGTTTTTTGCATCATTTACTAGATATGGGGACTGGGAGTGGCTGCTTGGCAATTACCGCTAAACTAGAGTTTAGCGACATGCTGGTAACTGCAACAGATACCAGCACTGCCACCCTAAAGGTGGCAATTGCCAACGCAGCCACCTACGGCACACCAATTATTTTTAAAAAGCAAAGCCTGCTAACTGGCGACAAACAAGGCTACGATGTTATTTTAGCTAATTTGCCTTATGTACCAGAGCACATGCAGGACCCCAGCATTATGCACGAACCATACAGTGCGCTTTTTAGTGGCGAAGATGGCCTAGACCATTACCGCGAGTTATTTAGCCAGCTTGCCAACAAACATATTAGGTTTGTGTTAGCCGAAAGCCTTATAGCCCAACACGGCGAAGTAGAAAAGCTGGCAGCAAGTGCCAGCTACGAGCTTGTTAATACTGATGGACTTGTGCAGGTGTTTAGAAAAACCCCATATAGTTATTAAGTTATTGGATTTGGTGCAAGCTTTATATTTGAAAAGCTGTGCGCTCTACGTGTGGCCGCTGGCCAGCACGTGGCGCTAGCGACCCACCTTTTACAAACATAAAGCTTGCTACGCGGCGCAATACTACTGACCCGGGGCTGCTTCCAGTGTGACTTTTATGGTCTGTTCTTTGCCGTCGCGCAAAACCTTAAGTGTGCTTGAGTCGCCCACAGATTTTTTGCCTAAAATAGATATTATACTGTTTTTGTCGTCTAGTTTTATGCCGTCAATTTCTGTAATAATATCCTTCTCTTTAAGGCCGGCTTTTTCGGCTGGGCTGCCTGCAATAACCGATGATCGACCCGCGCCGCTTTGCGGAGCAATGTAAGCACCGCGCTTTACTGGTAAATTATACTGGTAGGCGTAATCATCTGTAATACTAACATAGCGCACACCTAAGTATGGGCGTTGCAGTTTGCCAGTTTTAAGCACGCTTGTAACTAAACCCTGCAAGTCACTAATTGGAATGGCAAAGCCAATCCCCTGTGCGCTGCCACCAGCAATAGCCGTGTTTATGCCTATAACTTCACCGCTAAGGTTAACAAGTGGGCCACCGCTATTACCGGGGTTTATAGCAGCGTCTGTTTGGAACAAGTTCTGCAATGTCTCGGTGCCATTACCGCTTTCGCTACTCGCCTCGATGCTACGGCCGTAGCCAGATATAATACCGCTGGTTACAGTGTTTTGGAACTGACCAAGTGCGTTACCAATAGCAATTACTTTATCGCCAACTTGCACTTTACTGCTGTCGCCAAGTTTGGCAGCAGTTAAGGTTTTACCTTTGGCGTCTTTAATCTTTAAAAAGGCAACATCTAGTGGATCGCTGTCGTTGGTGCGGCCTAAAACCTCTACACCTGCAAGTTCGGTACCGTCGGATAGTGTTACTGTAACTGTTTTGGTGCCCACAGGTACCACGTGGCGGTTAGTAATAATTGTACCGTCGGTGTTAATAATTACCCCAGTGCCCGCACCTGTTTGGTCAAAGCTTTGGGTTCGGCCAAAGAAGTCTTGCCCTGTGCTAGCGGCGGTAACATTTATTGATACAACTGCCGGCCCAACATTTTTAACAATGTCACGCACTAAATCGCCTTCACTACTAATAACTTGTAGTTGTACTTGCTGAGAGGAAAGACTTTGATTGTTTAGAGTACTGGGTGCAAAATAACCACCTATAAAGCCGGCTATTACTGCTGCTATTATTGGTAATGCCGACCGGGTTTGCACCTGAGTTTTTTTAACCTTAGATACACTAGTTACACCTTTGGCAGGTGCATTAGTTAAAACTTGTGTGTTTGCCTGTTTGGTTGTGTCTTGTTGCGCCATTTTTACCCCTTATCGTATATACATTACTATGCTAATCTGATTTTTTGCTGAGAATACTTTATTATTAATGTCGTTACAGAGTTTTGTCACCCCAATCAGAAAACACAAGTACTATTGCCATGACGGCAGTTAGTACCACCACAAACTGCTGCTGCACGCCTTTGCTAAGCCTATCTGTATGACGTAAATAGTACATACCGGCCAAGCTGTAACCTACAACACTAAGTACCAAAACTGGCTGGGCCACTAGGCCATAATATATAAGCCAATGTGATAATAGCCAAGACACGCTTGCAGCAAAGTATGCCCAAACGTAGGCTGTGGTGCGCCCCATACTGTCGTCGAAACAACTAAAGAAATGACGGGCTGCAAAATAACTAATAAAAGTGGTGGCAGCAACTAATGTAATTGACTGAGCGTCGCCGTATACGGCATATAATGCCATCAGCCCTGTGGTTTGCCCTATAATTGCTTGGGTAGATACCCATAACTGGCTGGATTTGGGCTTTATGAATAGTAGCCAAAATGCATAAAGTGCCGCCCAGATTAGTTGTATGCTCATACTATCTGTTTTATCCATAAATAGTACGGCACTAACACTTACTATGATATCTACAGCGTTGGCACGTATATTAGCAGGCCAGTGACGGGTCTTAACGCTAAACATGCGCCACTTACTCAGTAACACTAATGCCACTGCCATCTGCGCAAAATCTATACGTACAAAAATATATGCCACAATTGGTAACAACGAAACCAATACTATATGGACTACCTGTGAAAAGCCGTCTCTTGGTTTAACCTTTTCGATTGTTTTATTAACACGGTGCACTACACGTGTGCGCCGTGGTACCCTAGGCGCTACGCCTGCAAAAGCTTCGAAAGCTGCATCATGTTCGCGCACTGCAAGTTCAGTATGTTTTTTCAATTAATAACCTTTTTTGTGGATTAAGGCGCCGTTGTTGTGGTAGTTGCCGATTCTGACCCTAGTATTATAACAAAGTCTACGTCACTAGCCACAGTTATAGTAGGATCTGGTATCTGCGTAACTGCTGTAACCCCGAAACGCTTTTCTAGATAATTTTTAGTGTATTTCTTAGCACCACTACGCATATCTACTATGACTGTTTTTGTAAAGTTTTTGTTAGGCGTGTTACCGGTACTTACAACATTGTAACCATAGCTTCTAAGTTCGGTAGCTTTACGACTCGCAAGACCTTCGGTGGCGGTACCATTTAATACTGCAATACTGGCGTTCTCGTTTTTAATAAACGCATCTTTTAGGCTGTTACGTACAAAGCTATGAATATCTGTGTATTTAAACAACCCTGCTTTGGGCACCTGCACGCTTAAGCCATTTATACTACCTGGTTCTATCAAAACGTTTGGTTTGTCGGTTAGACCAATACTGGCTACCTTGTCTGGAGTAATACTTTTACCGATATCATACAGACGCATTACTTCGTTAATACTAAGGTCGGTACGTACGTTGTCGCCAAAGGCGCTCATAAGTTGCGTAACTTTAACCGGGTTACTATATGTGCCTGCGCTTTGGATCTTTTCTTTTAAAGCAACAATTAAAGCACGTTGGCGCTCGGCACGGTCAAAATCCCCCCTACCGCTAGTATAACGTGACCTGCTAAAGAAAAGTGCGCGGGTGCTGTCAAACTGTTGTAGCCCCTCTTTTACATCTAAGAAATACGGTTTTTTGTGTACGTCATCCCATAATCGCTCGCTAACTGCTAGCTGCGGGGTAATGTTAATTTGCACTCCACCAACTGCATTAATAGCTTTTATAAATCCGTTAAAATCTGCCACTACAGAGTAATCTAATTTAATGCCTAGTACTTCTGTTAAAACTTTTTGGGTGGCTGCGACGCCGGCCTTGTTAGCTGCACCTTTGTCTTTACTTTTAACTAGCTCAGATTCGCGCGCATTAGCGTATACTTCGTTAACTTTGCCTGCGCCGCCGTTAGCTTTTTTAACCCACAAATCACGCGGTACACTAAGCAATGCTGCTTCGTTTTGAACTGGGTCTATACTGGCAATTATGATGGTATCTGTTAGGTAAGCACCCTCATGGCCTTCGCCGCCTATGCCTAGCATTAAAACGTTTACACGGCCGTCACCTTCGCCTTTAAGCTTTGTAGGGTCCACATTTTTTTCGAGCGCAACTGCACCCGAACTGCTGCCGTTAAATACCTGGCGGGCCTTTAGATAGCCGTAGCCTGCAACACCTGCAACACCAACCACGGTTACAACAAACAAAGCTACAAAACTGCGGAGTATTTTTTTACCTAAAGATTTTTTAGGCTTAGCAGAACGGCGGGCCTTTTTAGATTTACCACCAGTATAGTCAAGCGGTGCTTTTAGGTCTTGGTGCACAGACATAGATGTAGTTGCAGCAGTAAAGCCTTCAGTTTTTTGTACGGGGCGCATTTGACTATTATTAACTGGCCTAAAATTGCCCGCAACAGGAACATGCGGTGAACCACGTGGCCTTTTAGGGGCAAAGCCATCTATGCCACGGCCTCTAGGATAAGATCGTTTTGGTTGTTTAAAATTGTCCATTTACGTAGTGCCTATTATAGCTGCATATGGGTACATTAGTAAACAGTACATGGCAGCCTACCCCTATAATGTTTTTTAGTATTTTTGTACAAACAAGGGGCAGTACTGTAATGTTATATATGAATGGAAGATAAAAATAACAATCTACCGGCGCCGGTAATTTACACACCCGCAAACAATAGCGCACCTATCAAAAGCAGGCGCGGCAATAGTACATTTAAAAGCATACTTACGACAATTCTTATTTTAATTGCAGCGCCAATTACAGCCATACTTATAACTAGCTTTGTTTTTCAGAGTTACGAAGTTTTTGGGCCAAGTATGAAAAATACCCTACACGAAGGCGATAGACTGATAGTAGTTAAAGCGCCGCATACTTGGGCGCGCCTGCGCGGGAGCAATTTTATACCAAAACGCGGCGACATAGTTGTTTTTGTAAAACGCGATCTATTTGTTACTAATGATTCTAATAACAAGCAGCTTATTAAGCGCGTTATTGCCTTGCCCGGTGAACGGGTCGTAGTTAAAGACGGCATAGTTACTGTGTATAACAGCCAACACCCAAATGGCTACCAGCCAGATAACGAGGGTGACTGGAAAGACACTATTCAAAAATCTAACATCGAGGGCGAATGGACCGTAGCCATTGGCGAAGTGTATGTATGTGGAGACAACCGCAATAATTCGCTAGATTCGCGTACCTTTGGGCCAATTAAACAAAGTGACATCGTTGGCGTTGCAGCATTTAGATTTTTGCCTACTGATCAAGCCCGCTCACTTTAACTAAGTGTTTTAATAATGCGGGCCATATCGGCGTCATCGTTAAAATGAATCAGCAAGTCGCCGCCTTTTGCTGTGCGTCGTATTTTTACTAGAGTATTTAGCGCTTCGCTAAGTTGTTTGGTTTGAGGCGTTTGAGTAGCTAGGCCTGCTTTAGCTTGAACAGGCGTTGCAGCACCTTTTTTATGTGCTGACACGAATTGCTCGGCTTGGCGCACTGACCAATTATTTTCAATAATGTACTTTAGTAATTGGGCCTGCATACCGGGGTTGTCTTTAAGTGCCAAAATTTGGCGAGCATGGCCTTCTGAGATTTTATTTTGACTTAAGGCTTTTACCGCATCTTCTGGCAATTGTAGTAGTCGCACAATATTGTTTACAGTGGTTTCGGCCTTACCAAGCTTTTGGGCAATGTCTGCGTAGGTTAGGTTAAAGTGCTGGTGCAACCTGGCAATTGCAATTGCTTGTTCGTAGGGGCTTAGGTCTTCGCGCTGTACATTCTCTACTAATGCTAGTTCTAGTTCGTGTAGTTCGCTTAATGTACGCACAATTGCCGGAATTTTATCCAGCCCAGCAAGTTGGCTGGCTCGGTAGCGGCGCTCGCCTGCAACGATGCGGTATGTCTTATCATTTTTTTGTACAACTATAATCGGTTGCAGTACGCCGTGTAATTTAATTGATTCAGCTAGTTCATGCAGTGCTGTGTTATCAAATTGCTTACGTGGTTGTTCGGCATTCGGGTATACATCACTAATTAATAATTTTTGTATTCGGTTGCTGTCGTCTTCTAATAATGCCCTGTCTACCTCTGTTGGTATAAGACTGTCAAAACCCCTACCTAGTCCAAATTGTTTACTCATTACTGGTCCTTTCTAGTACTTCACGTGCCAAGCCCTTATATGCACGTGCACCTTTACTCCACTTATCGTGCTCGGCGATTGTCTTGCCGTAGCTTGGTGCTTCGGCTAATCGTACGTTGCGTGGTATCACTGTGCTAAATACTTTCGGGCCAAAATGTTTATGTAGCTCATCTTTTACTGCAGTAGCTAGGCTGGTGCGGCTATCGAACATCGTCATAACAATACCCAAAAGTTCTAGGTGTGGGTTTACGCTGGCACGCACCCTACTAACAACATCTATTAGTTGGCCTAAACCTTCTAGTGCGTAAAATTCTGTTTGTACCGGTATTAATACTTTATCTGCTGCTGTTAGCGCGTTGATTGTAAGTAAGCTTAGCGACGGTGGGCAATCAATTAATACGTAGTCGTAGGTTAGGTTTGTTAGTGCATTTTTTAGTACAAATTCGCGGCCCTGTACTTGCACTAGTTCTACTTCGCTTGCGGCAAGTGTTGTGACTGTTGGCAGTATATGTAAGTTTTTTTGTGCAGTGGCAAGTACAATATCTGGCACACTTGCCTCACCGCGCAAAAGTTCGTACATAGTTTTTTGTTCAATAGCTTGTTTGTTGATAGCAAGGCCACTGGTTGCATTGCCCTGAGGGTCTAGATCTACCAATAGTACTTGCTTACCTGCCTTAGCTAAATACGCGCCAAGGTTAATAGTGGTCGTTGTTTTACCAACACCGCCTTTTTGGTTTGTGACTGCAATTGTTACCACTGTGTTTAAAGATCCCCTCTTTTGTATCTATAGGGTACCACAAATTGCCCTAACAGTGGTAGCGCTAATCTTTGATGGTATTTTGCCGCTGCAAAGTCAATGGCCCTAAGGTTACAGTTGAGCCGTAGTGACAACCGCCTTTACGGCTAGCTGCATTGCAACTATCTTGCTCATAACATTGTTTGGGGTTCTATATTTATACTAATTAGTTACTATTATTTACTTCTTGCAGTGTGATTCGTAATCGGGTAATATTGGCGCCTATACCGACAGTACTGTTATCAGAGCAAACTACATAATATACGACGGAAGTCGTATTGGGTTCGTCAACAAATGTGGTGGTACTAGTTTTTATACCACCATTGTTGCTAGAGAATGTACCCGGTTGTCCGCCTACAGGCGTCCCTGTATTACAGGTGGGCACAACGCCTATGCCTCGTTCTACTCGAGCTGTGACCTCTACGTCATTATTACTAGTTGACTGTGTTTCGAGAGTTACTATTCCCATGATTGCTTTTCCAGATGCTTGCGACAAAGTGATATTTGCGTAAGCATTATTATTTTCTGCTCCAAGGTCCCAATAGTTAGTTGTTTGTGCATCTACAACTGCGTCGGCAACAGTATCGACAAAGCTTCGAATAGTTGGCTCACTAACACAATCTTTCCATACGCCATTTTGGTAACATCTAAATTTATTTAAGAATGAGTTGTAGTATTGCGCTCCATTTAGGCCGGTTGGATCACCAGTCGTATTCTTTGTATCAAGTAGTAATAATACGCCTATTCCGTCGGCGGTAGCGCTACCAACTTGTACCAGCCCATTATTTGTATCTACAGTGAAGTATTTTGTACCACTGCCGTTTTGTATGTCTAATGCTGCGGTTGAACTATTTGCAATAGTTACGGCGCCGCCATTTCCAATTGTAAATACACCTGCTGCATTTTTTTGCAGAGTTAGTATGTTGCCGCTGGCACCAGTTTTGTTAATAAATATGCTGCTGTTTGTACTGGCATCTACCTGTGCTGCGGCCGGGCCTATAAGTGTTAGTGTACCTGATTCATTAGGGACAGTTATCGTACGATTGGCGGTTGGGTCGGTAATGGCGAAGCTAGTTGTAAATGCGTTATCGGTGGCCCCCTGGAACGTAAGAGCATTTGCACCAAGTATTTGGCTATTAATTGTAATACGGTCGGTTACAGCATCGCCAATAGTAGTGTTGCCGTTGATTGCAGTGTCGTTTACGAGGGTTGTGTTACCAGTAATACTTGCCCCGCCGCTAAGTATTGTTAACCCATTTATGTTTTGTAATATACCGCCATTCGTAAGACGTGATGTACCCGCTGTTTGTAAATCACCTTCTGAGATATTAAGGCTGGCTGCACCTGCAGCACTGTTGGTAACCACAAATGTTGTGTTGGCGCCGTCGCTTAAGTCGATTGTAAAGCTGCCGGCCGCTACTCGCTGCAACGCTGTATCTGTGGCGGCAATAACTATTGTGTTGCTTGCACTGTCTAGCGTAAGTGCTGCAACACCGCCTGAACTTAGCGTTAATGCACCACTGCTAGTTAATATTGGTGTTGTGACACTTGTGCTAAAACTAACTGCGTTATTTGTTGTGACATTACCGGCTGCGCTAAGGGCCAAGTTACCACTTGCACTAATTACCAAAGTACCCGACGCGTCAGGTATATTAATAACGTTTAAACCAGTTGGGTCAACAACTGTAAAAGTAGTTGTAAAGAGGTTATCTGTAACACCCTGGAACGTAAGAGCATTTGCACCAAGCAGCTGGCTTGTAATAGTTAACCTATCTGTAGTTGCATTGCCTATGGCAGTATTGCCGTTTAAGTTGGCTTGCCCGACGGCAGTAAAGGTACTGCTAACATCTAGCGTACCGCTAAAAGTATTATTTGCACTAAGCAGTGCAACATTAGTACTCAGGCGGGCATCGGCAACTGTACCGCTGCTTATACTAGTACCGCTTAGTGTTGTTAGGCCCGAGCCGTTACCAGTAAATACATTTGTACCAATATTTATACTACCAAAGCTACCGCCGATTGAACCAACCGTAAGTGCACCCGTACCAGTAATTGCTGTTGTTACGGCATCGTTAATATCTACTAGGTTAGCATTTTTACCGTCAAGGTAACCGATTTCTGTGGCATCAATTGTTATGCCACCTAAGACAAACGTTGAAGCGCTGCTACCAGTTAGTGTAAGGGTGCCCGTGCCATTACCAATACCTGTAGTTGCTATGCCAGTTGTATTTATGGTAGATGTGCCACTAAGGCTTAAGCCCGCGGTACCAACTATTTGCCCGCTGAATGTCTTGCTGCCACTAAAGGTTTGTGTGGTGCTTAGTAGTGCAACATTTGCGCTAAGGCTTGCATCGGGTACTGACCCAGCGGAGATATTTGCGCCATTAATGTTTGTTATAGCCGAGCCATCGCCTGTTATTGTTGTAGCATTTAGTGTGCCGTTAACTTGCACCGACCCGCCCGTTCCTGGCCGTACAACAATGTCGCCGACTGTCCGGCTAAGTAAACCATCACTTAGGGTTGTGCTGTTAGCGCCCACTGTGATGCCACCCAAGAAATAACCCTGGAAGAAGCGGTTAGCCTGGGTAGTGTAATCGGAAGTAGTGGCACCAATGTTTTGGGATGTGTATTTGGTAATAGTTGCGTTGCCAGTAAAGCCAGCTGCTGTACCATAACTGACTGCTGGGCTAACTGTAAGCGTAGTTGTGCCGCCGCCACTGACTATACGCGCATAATAGTCTTGGCCACTGCCACCTGTATTATCTACTAACACTACATCGTTATTGGCAAAGCCACCTATTGCTGCAAGTGTAATTGTTGTTGTGGTACTGCCACCCGTACCAGAAGTTGTACCTGTAGTAGCTGTGGCACTATTGGCCGCGATCAGGTTAGCATTGGCGTCAAATGCCCCGCGGGTTATGCCTGCCGTTTGCAAGTTAAGAATATTTCCAGAGCCAGAGTTTGTTACTATTAAGGCATCCTTGGCACCACTATTCAACTGCTCGATCTTAACCACAAACGTACTGTCGGTGCCAGCAACAGATGGATTGCTAAATATCAGCGAGTCGTCAGCAGTTGTTAAGTCTATCCTGGAATCTGACCCATCAACGTCAGCATTATAGCCATTTTGCAACGCTGCAACCGTTCCGCTACAACTGCCAAATTCAAGTACGCCGCCGCCAGTAGTTGTTAAGCAGTCGCCAATTGTTCCGGATGAAGTTGGCAATGTGAATGTTAAATTGCTCGCTGTACTGCCAGCCTGCAGTGTTGATGTGTTCGACGATCCATCACTGAGTACTAAACTTCCCGCTTGCGATACGCTACCTAGCGTTGCTGATCCGCCTGCAATTGCCAATGTGCCCGATGTCGTGGTATTACCGCTGTTGTCTACCGTAAATTTATCTACGCCTGTGTTTTGCAATTGTAGCAAGCCGCCTGTGCTGGTTTGGTTTAGGCGGATTGCTGCAAGTGCAGAGGCTATAACTTGCGGTGTAGCTGGTGCTTTTTGGATTAAATCGTCGGCAGTGAATGCGTTAGTATTGGTGCTGTCCATTAGTTTGGCAGCCCTGAAGGCGTACGGCACACTAGTTAGCTTAAAGCGCGGAGTCATCTCGGCATCGGTTGGTGTACAGGCACCAAAAGCACAAGTGTCGGTACCGCGCACTGTAATGCCCAGCCACTGTTCTTGGTCCCATGCAATGCTGCTAGGGAAGCTGGTTATGCTGCCAAGGTTAACGCTAAAGAATCCATTTTTGACCGTTACGCCCTGGGTTGCGCTAACCAGGCGACTTTCGGTCCACTGGGTAGTACCGGCTGTTGGTACAGTGTACAGGTTAAACTGAATATTGTACGACCCGTCAGCAACGGTATTACCCGTGTTACTTAGCAACCTTGCCTGAAAGTTTAAAGTAGAACTGGCGGCTGCGCTGGCGCGCCCGCGCGTATATAAAAACACCCCTGTTAATGGCAACACAAACAAAAATACGGCAACAAAAGCAGATAACGCTGCTTTGCGCCGCAAAGAAAGGTAATCTGTTTTAACAGATATAAACTGCTCATATGCAGTAGGCATTTTTGTTTTGTCAGTCATTCCAGAGGTGTCAACTAGCGGCAATTAGCACACGTTTTAGTGCATATTACCCCTGTTACTTGCCCCTTTTTTTGTTTGTTTTTGTTTTGGTCTTTTTGTTTTTGTTGACCTACCTCTAGTCTACCCCAAGAAGCACACCGGCACAAGTGTTTTTAACCTGTTTTTTGCAGGTTGCTGTGCACAAGTTTTTGCGCAATTTTGCTTTGTAGCCACCCCTCTTAACTAGCCATTTAGTACTAGCCTTTTAATACACAAATATTGGTGCGGCCTTGGGTGCTTTGGTTGCCTAAAAACTAGATAAGTGCCGCGGTAAGTTGCGGCAATAGCGCTGCCTGCACATGTGCCCTGGGGCTGTGGCCATTTTTATACTAAACACTTGCGTCGCACAATTGCAGTATGGCTGGCTGTAGGTTTTGCCACCTGTGGTGTTTTGGCCTGTTAGTTAGTGCCCCTAGTTAGTACTAAAGTTGGTGCCGCCGTAAATTGTGGTATTTCCACTTACATTAATGTTACTTGCTGTGATTGGGGCTGTAGTAAAACTCCATATAGCAGATAATACACTCCATTGATTGGTTCCGCCTGGGTCTATAGCTTGGGCCCTCCACCAGTATTGGGTGCTGGCAGTTAAGGCTGGTGTTTGGTATTGGTGTACGGCTACTTGGGTAAGTGGTAGGCCGCCTGTGTAGGCAGTAGCAGTTTGAGTACTCTGACCTATCCACCCTGTTTGGCTGGCTGTTTGGTCTATAGTGCGTACAATACTACTACAGTTGCTAGTACTACAGACTTCTATTCTGTATCTTAGGTAGTCGTTAGTGTCATCGGTACTACCTAGGCGGAATTCTGGAAGGATGTTTACTGCAGTGGCGCTGGCAGATGGAAGGATAAGGGTTGGGGTGTCTGGAGCACCGTTGTAGGTTAGGCTAATACTAGTTATGGTGGAGGTGCCTCCGCAAGTAGAGTCATCTAGAGTAGCTACGAAGGATAGGTAGCGTTTAGTAGAACCGCCAGTTACAGCTTGCGATACTCCTGGGTAGACGTTTAGCAGTGTAGTGGCGCTACCAAAGATAGCGTCACTACCGGCAGTTTTGTATGTCACTGTATAGCTACATTTGGCTGTGCCGTTTATGATAAATGAATTGATGATGTTGCCGCCCATGGTTGTATCGATGGTGCGTTCGTAGCGGGCTTTGTGCACAATGCCAGTTATTGAGGCATACTGGACGTCGTTGCAGTAGTTGTTGGTGCCAGCGTCTTTGCAGTTGGTGTCGCTGGCGGTCTGGAAGCCGCCAAGGATATAAAGGTAGCCGTTGTAGACGACCGAGGTGTGACCATCGCGCGGGAAAGCGAAGTAGCTGGAGGCGTCAGTGGTGAAGGCACCAAGCGTGCCGTCGGCATTGATTTGGGCATACTGGACGTCGTTGCAGTAGTTGTTGGTGCCAGCGTCTTTGCAGGTGGTGTCGCTGG
Source organism: bacterium (assembly GCA_043759925.1). Lineage (GTDB taxonomy): Bacteria > Patescibacteriota > Saccharimonadia > Saccharimonadales > SZUA-47 > RFTN01. The sequence goes on from JAYUPU010000024.1 coordinate 12,866, forward strand.
CGGACTGGAAGCCGCCAAGGATATAAAGGTAGCCGTTGTAGACGACCGAGGTGTAGTTTACGCGTGGGAAAGCAAAGTAGCTAGAGGCATCGGTCGTCCAGGTGCCAAGCGTGCCGTCGGCATTGATTTGGGCATACTGGACGTCGTTGCAGTAATTGCTGGTGCCGGCGTCCTTGCAGGTGGTGGCGCTGGTGGCTTGACCGCCACCAATAACATACATGTAGCCGTTGTAGGCGACTGAGGTGTGGCCGCGGCGTGGAAAGGCAAAGTAGCTACTGGCGTCGGTAGTGAAGGCACCAAGGCTGCCGTCGGCGTTAATTGGGGCGTATTGGACGTCGTTGCACCAGCTGTTGCTGCCAGCGTCTTTGCAGGTGGTGACGGAGGTGCCGTGGAGGCCACCCATCACATACATGTAGCCGTTGTAGGCGACTGAGGTGTGGTAGTTGCGTGGAAAGGCAAAGTAGCTGGAGGTGTCGGTAGTGAAGGCACCAAGCGTGCCGTCGGCGTTGATTTGGGCGTATTGGACGTCGTTGCACCGGCTGCTGCTGCTACCAGTATCTTTGCAGTTGGTGTCGCCGGTAGCTTTCCAGCCACCCATCACATACATGTAGCCGTTGTAGACGACCGTGGTGTAGTTCATGCGTGGAAAGGCAAAGTAGCTACTGGTGTCGGTGGTGAAGGCGTTTTCTACTCCGCCCGACTGGCCGATGCGCAAGTACTGGACGTCGTTGCAGCGGTTGTTAGTGCCAGCATCTTTGCAGGTGGTGTCGCTGGCGGCTTGGTAGCCCCCGATTACGTACAGGTAGCCGTTGTAGGCGACCGAGGTGTGGCCGTAGC
>JAYUPU010000025.1:0-13442 GCA_043759925.1 bacterium
CTGCAGCAGGGCATCGGTATAAATTTGTGTGCCACCTAAAATAGCAACGTTTTTACTAGCATATGTTGCCAATACACCAGCCAGATTTTGGTTTACAAAAACTACTTCAGCAGTAGGATACTTTTTAGCATAAAATTTAGGTTTGGTTGTCAGTACAATACGTATTTTGCCGGGCGCTGTAAATTTACTAATGTTATGCTCGAAAGTCTTACGGCCCATAACCAGTACATCGTAGTTTTTTAACATTTTACCCAAAAAAACCGCATCGTTAGCAGGCACCCATTTTTGCTGGTTATTAACATCTGCTATGTGGCCATCTGTACTAACGACCGCGAATATGGTACTATACATCCTTAAAAGTGTACCAACATACACTAGCAATAAAAACCATAAGCGGATAGAATTAGAATAACTATGGATACTACAAAGAGGCCACCAGTCGTGGCAGTGAGTGATTTTAAAAAGACTAAAATTATAGCAACGGTTGGCCCAAGCGTTAACAACTACGAAGCAATTTTGGCGTTAATTAAAGCTGGTGCAAATGGCTTGCGGCTTAACTTTAGTCACGGCGATTACGAAGAGCGTTTACAGCAAATTAAATGGATTCGCAAAGCTAGCAAAGAATACGGTAAGCCAGTAGCTATTATCCAGGATTTGCAGGGCCCTAAAATTAGGCTTGGCGATTTCGAAGGTGTAATACCCGTACAAACTGGCCAACATGTGCAGTTTGGTTACAACGCGGATTATGAGCGTAGTGGCATAATTCCTACCCAGTATGACCTAAGTAAAAAGGTTGCCCGGGGCGAAAGTATTTTACTATACGACGGTAAAGTACGCACCACAGTAACTAGTGTTAAAGATGGTATTGTGCATGCCACGGTAGAAAATGATGGCGTGTTGTTAAAGCGCAAGGGTATGAACGTACCAGATACAAACTTTGACGGCGACGTAATTACTGCCAAAGACCGCAAAGATATTGCTTTTGGGTCTACCCAAGACATTGACTATGTTGCGCAAAGCTTTGTACAAACATCGGATGATATTAAAAAGCTACGAACTATTTTGCATAACTTAGGCAGTAAGGCAAAAATTATTGCTAAGGTAGAAACAAAATCTGCAATTGCAAACCTAGAAGACATTATTAAAAACACCGATGCCGTAATGGTTGCCCGCGGTGACTTAGCAGTAGAAACCACGCCCGAGAGCGTGCCTATTATGCAGCGCCGTATGATTGGGTTTGGCATGCAATACGCAAAACCGGTTATTGTGGCAACACAAATGCTAGCAACCATGACAGAAAGCCCTGAACCTACCCGCGCCGAAGTTAGTGACGTTGCAACAGCAGTGTTAGTTGGTGCAGACTGCGTAATGCTAAGCGACGAGACAGCAAATGGCAAATACCCAATAGAAGCTGTAAAAATAATGAAACGTATTATTAAATACACCGAAGAAAACGCGCCTATCAAGCCATTATTTACTGAACTTAAGCCAAAAACTTCACGCCAAAATGCTATCTGCAATGCAGTTATCGCACTAGCACGCGAAGTTAATGCAGTCGTGATTGTTGCCGAAACTAAATCTGGTGCAACAGCGCTGCAAATTTCTAGCCGCCGGCCCGACACACCAATTATCGCCGTTACTAGCCAGCAGCACGTGTGCAACCAGCTAGCCATTAGTTATGGCACAAAATCATATGTACGCCCAGATAACAGATTAGCCGCAGCAAAACTTACTGACTGGTTACAGCGTAGCAAAACCCTAAATAAGGGTGATGTAATTGTAACGGCTAGCGGCCAACATGCTGGCGTAGTTGGTGCAACCGATACCATCAAAGTTCGCATACTCGAATAAAACTCATGGTACAATAGCATTAACAGGGGGTGGGGTGTTTACAAAACAAACAATTAACGATGTTAATTTAGCCGGCAAGCATGTACTACTGCGGGCAGATTACAACGTACCCCTAGATGACCAAGGTAACATTACTAGTGATTACCGTATAAAACAAAGCTTACCAACTATATTGGCGCTAAAACAAGCAGGCTGTAAAATTGTTATTTGTAGCCATTTGGGCCGCCCAACTGGCCCAGACGACGCAAGTTGCAGCCTAAAACCTGTCGCTAAACGCTTAGGCGAGCTTTTGGGCGAGGATGTGATGTTTTTACCGGATTGTGTTGGCGAAGACACAAAACAAGCTACAGCCGGCCTGCAAAATGGGCAGGTTGCATTGGTGCAAAACCTGCGTTACTACAAAGAAGAAGAACAAAACAACGAAGATTTTGCACGCGTTTTAGTGCAAGATACTAATGCCGAGCTATTTGTGCAAGATGGTTTTGGTGTTGTGCACCGCGCTCATGCCAGTACCGATGCCGTAACGCATTATTTGCCATCTGTAGCTGGGCTGCTACTACAACGCGAGGTGGATACAATTACTAATGCTATGGCTAGCCCCGATAGGCCGCTGATGGCAATTATAGGTGGTGCAAAAATAGCCGACAAAATAGATATTATAAATGTGTTTTTAGATATAGCAGACGTAGTAGTAATTGGCGGCGCCATGGCAAATACATTCCTGTTAGCGCAAGGTATCGATATTGGTATCAGCTTGGTAGATAAAGACGACTTAGACACTGCAAAAGAAATCATTGAAAAAGCCCAAGTAATTGCTGCACAACGTGCGTTTACCTTTTATTTACCACAAGACGGTGTAGTGGCAACCGAAATTTCTACCAACGCTAGTACGCGCATTGTAGATTGGGATGCCCACGTTATTGCAGATATAGAAGCTTATCCTAAACAAGTGGGTGCTGCGGCTTCAAAAGTTGCCCCAAACGAAAAAATTTTAGATATTGGCCCATTTAGCGGGGCATTTATTGCTGGTGCCATGCAGCTATGCCATACAGTAGTTTGGAATGGTACCATGGGTGTTACCGAAACAGTAAGTTTGCAGGGCCCGATTGGCCCATACGCCCACGGATCTGAACTGATTATTGATGGTTTGTTGGGGTCGCATGGCAACAAGCCTTTCAGCTTATTGGGCGGCGGCGACACCACAGCATATATAGAAGAGCGTAAATTAACTGACATGTTCGGGCATGTTTCTACAGGCGGCGGCGCAAGCCTAGAACTTATGGCGGGCAAAACCCTACCAGGAGTTGCCTGTCTAATAGATAAGGGTTAAACTACTAAGCATGAGCACTAATACGCAGCGTAAAATTATGATAGTCGGAAACTGGAAGATGCACCTTAATGTGTCGCAGTCTAGCTTACTTATACATAGGCTGCACGAGCGGATTAAAACACACCGCAATGTAGAAGTTGTACTAGCACCAAGCATATTGGCATTGCAGCCAGTAAGTATGCAGATAGATAGGCGCAAGTTCCATTTAGCAGCCCAGAATGCCTACCAAATTGACGAAGGTGCATTTACCGGCGAAGTTAGTTTTAGCATGCTACAAGATATGGTGCACTATGTAATTATTGGCCACAGCGATAGGCGAAATAAGTTTAACGAAAACTTAGATACAGTTTGTGCAAAAATGGCAGCAGCAGTGCGTAACGGTATCACACCACTGCTTTGCGTAGGCGAAACTAAGACCGAACGCTTGAGCAGCGAAACAACCCGCGTACTACACGACCAAGTTACAACGGCACTAGCTAACCTTACAGCCCGTGAAGTGCAAGATGTAGTTATTGCCTATGAACCTATTTGGGCACTTAGCACCGGTACAGACTTTTTGCACCACGAGACGCCCAAGCCCGACGAAATAGCAAAAGCCGCCCAAACAATTAGGCATAACGTTAAAGAACTTTACGGTGTTAAAGCCTCAAAAAGTGTGCGCGTTTTATATGGCGGGAGTGCTAACGCAAGTTCGGCTTACGACTTACTTAGTGTAGACGGCGTAGATGGCCTGTTAGTCGGCGGCGCTAGCCTTAATTACCACGAATTTTCAAACATTGTAAACGCTGCATTTAGGGTGCAACAACAAGATTAATATGACAGCAATACCACAAGCACCAGGTAGTGATGTAGCAAAACCCGGTACAACACCGGCCGACCCAACTAGCCGGCCAATAATATCTACACACACAGCGGTAATCGACCTAATGGTAAGTGCAACCCCGGCCACAGCCCCGCAAAATGATCAACAAGATAAAACTACTGTCAGTGCCGGTGGATCTATGAAGTCTAAAATTACCCCGTCTTCAACTAGCGAACAAGTAGCAACCGACACTAATAAAGAGTCTGACGAAAAACTTGCCTTGCAAAGTAATGAAAAAAAGCCAGAAGTACAGGCTGATCAATCTGCTAGAATAGCCGAGCTTATAGACAGCGGCGAATACAATGTAGCAGTAAACCAAAAAAGTGGCGGCAGCGTAGGACAGTTTATGGCCGTGGTTCTAGGTGTTGTGCTTATTGCAGTGATTATATTGTATCTACTGATTGATCTTGACGTAATTGATGTGGGTGTAAATTTACCTGTGCAACTATTTAAGTAAAACGTGCCTAGTTTTGCTAAAATAAAATGATGTCACACGCTATTTATGACCCGTTCGAACAAGACGAAAAACAAACGTCTTTTTTATTGTACGGCTTAAACCCCGAACAACAACGTGCCGTATTACATACTGACGGCCCTCTGCTTATACAAGCCGGCGCTGGTAGTGGTAAAACCAAAACACTTACCCACCGCGTAGCTATGTTATTACATACCAAAAAAGCACAGCCCCACCAACTGCTATCTGTAACTTTTACTAACAAAGCCGCCCGCGAAATGCGTGACCGTGTGTATAAGCTAATGAACCCAACCGTACCTAAAGAGGCTGAAGTGCCACGCATGTTTATGCCGTATATGGGAACCTTTCATAGCATTTGTGTAAGGCTACTGCGCCAAGACGGCGATTATATTGGTATTAGTAAAAACTTCGTCATTTTTGACGAATCAGACAGACAAGCAGCCATCAAACATGTTAGCAAAAAACTAATGATAGACGAAAAAAGCTTCCCGGCCCGCGCTATATCCGGCCAAATTAGTAGCGCCAAAAACGAGATGGTTGATTATCAAACCTATGCCGGTAGGGCAAATAGCCCAACTACCCAAACGGCCGCAAAAGTTTTCCCTTTATACGAACGTGCCCTAAAAGACGCCGGAGGATTAGATTTTGACGACCTAATTAGCAAAACCGTTACATTACTAAAGACTCATCCAGATATTCGTAGTAAATGGCAGCAACAGTTCAAGTACATCATGATAGATGAATATCAAGATACCAATGCGGCGCAGTATCAACTAATATCGCTGCTTACCAACGAACATAAAAACTTAGCCGTAGTTGGCGACGATTGGCAATGCCTTGTGCCTGGTACAACTATTACAACAAAATCTGGTATAAAAAACATACAAGATGTTAATGCAGGGGACCTAGTGCAATCTGCGAGTGGCTACGGCGGTACAGGTTTTTTTAAAGTAACTAAAAGACGTGAATTTAGCGTAAAAAGTGACATTGTAAAAATTAAAACTGCATCAGGCAAAGTGTTAATGTGCACACCAAACCACATATTGTTCGGTAGATTTGAAAAAACAGAATCATATTTTGTATATGTTATGTTTGCCAAAAACAAAGGCTATCGTATTGGCATGGCCAAGGGTACAAGGTTCGACGGCAAAAAAGATGATATTGGTATACGAGTACGTGCTAACCAAGAGAGGGCAGAGAAGATGTGGGTTATAGCAGTGTGCACAGACCGCAGCGAGGCTATGTATAAAGAGGCGCTGTATTCATATAAATACGGGATACCAATGCTTGTCTTTAGGGCCGATGCAAATAGGTCTATGCAGTTATCGCAAAGTCAGGTAGATAGTATTTACAACCAAATAGATACCACAGAGCGGGCTAGCAAGCTTTTTGCTGAGCTTGGCTTACTACAAGACTACCCGCACTTCATACCTCAGGCGACTACCCGTGGCGATATAAAAAGAATCAATGTTAACATTGTGCTATTTGGCGATAAGCGTAAAACATTAAAAAGCAATTGGTCGGCAAGCCGCCTGAGTGCATGTACTACCATGAGTAGTGATTTAGATATCTTTAAAAACAAAGGCTACACGGTAAGGTCTGCAAAGTCAGGTACTTTCAGATCAGAAGTCCACAACCAAGATTACGGCCATATAGAACGTGTTTTGAGCGATGTTACACAAGATATACAAACAGATGTACAGGTTACAAAGTATGGATTTTTAACGGATAAAAAACATTTATTTTTGCCAGCTGCAAATATAGTCGTAGGTATGTCTTTGCCGACAATAATTGATGGGGTATTAGAGTCCGATAGCGTAATATCGGTCACAAAGCAAAAATATGAAGGTAAGGTATACGATTTAGATGTCGAGAAGGTACACAACTATATTGCAGATGGCGTTGCAGTTCATAACTCCATATACAGTTGGAGGGGTGCCGATTTTAAAAACATTTTAAAGTTTGAAAAAGATTATCCAGATTCCGCTGTTATTAAACTAGAACAAAATTACCGCAGCACAAAAGCAATTTTAGAAGCAGCCCACGCTGTTATTACTAAAAACAAATCCCGAAGTGATAAAAAACTATGGACCGACGGCGTGCAAGGTATGCCCGTGCAGCTTATGCAGTGTAGTAGTGAACGCACCGAATCCGAATACATAGTTAGGCGCATAAAGGTTGGTACAGATATGGGCATGCGCAGGTTTAGGGATTACGCGGTTTTATATCGCACCAATGCCCAGAGTAGATCTGTAGAGGAAGTGTTTTTGCACTACGGCATACCGTACCGTATTGTTGGGGGTCAACGATTTTACGACCGCAAAGAAATTAAAGATTTGTTGGCGTATATACGTATGATTTATCAGCCTTCCGACAGTATTAGTTTTGAGCGCATTGTTAATGTGCCAACCCGTGGTATTGGTAATACTAGTTTACAAAAGTTTTATATGTGGCAAAATCTACAAGGTTTTACGCTGCTAGAAGCTTTGCAGCAAGTAAACGACTGTGCAGGATTAACTGCAAAAGCAAAATTAGGCTTTACTGGGTTAGCAGATATTATTACAAGCTTTCAACTTAGCCAAACTACAATGAGCGTCTCGGATTTAATTGATGCGCTTATTAGACGTATTAGTTACTTGACCTATCTGCATGATGGGACGCCACAAGGTGAATCGCGTCAAGAAAACGTGCGTGAACTTTTAAGTGTTGCGCGTGAATATCAAGACGTAGGTTTAGAAGGCTTTTTAGAAGAAGTTGCCCTTATGAGCGATGCAGATACAAAAGATACCAGTGGAAATGCGGTGACACTTATGACCCTACATGCAGCTAAAGGCCTAGAGTTCCCGATTGTCTTTATGGTGGGTATGGAAGAAACTGTGCTGCCACACAGCCGCGCGCTATACGACCAGTCCGAGATGGAAGAAGAACGCAGACTTTGTTATGTAGGTATGACCCGTGCCCGCGAAGAACTACACATGATGTATGCCAACGGCCGTATGTTGTACGGTGGCACCCAGCACAACCCGCCCAGCAGGTTTTTAAGCGAAATCGATGATAGTGTCGGTAAACAGTTATATGGCGGCATGGGGCAGCTACAGGGCTTGCCAGCGCAACCACCACAAATTACTAATGACGAACCAAGATACGTACCGGATATTAACGAAGGCGACGGTGTTTTACATAGTGTTTTTGGCGAAGGTACCGTGCTAGGTATGGATGGTGATAACGCTACGATTTATTTCAAGGGCAAGGGTACTAAAAAGCTTAATATTGCCTTTGCACCGCTAGAAAAGCTATGATAAATTTCTTTGTAAAAGTAATGTTTGTGGTGCTGTGGCCGCTAGTATTTTTTTATGCACCACTACGCGTTAGGGCGCGAATTTTGGTTATTAAAGATGGTAGATATTTGGGTGTTATACATAAATTTGGCAGTAATAAGTGGGCGCTACCAGGCGGCGGTGTTAATAGGGGTGAATCTTATAAGGCTGCGGCGATACGTGAACTTTATGAAGAATTAGGTATCAGGGTAAGTTTAAAAGATGTTAGCCAACTAGTTAGCTTAAAAACCTACAACGAAGGTGGGCATTTTATGCGTTATGTAATATTTGTGGTTAACATATCTGGCCCGGTTACAACTAAACAAAATCATGAAATAGCCCAAGCTAAATGGCTTTTGCCGGATACTAAAAATACGGCTAGGCACACTGCGTACGCTGTTAAGCAAGCCATAGGTCAGGGTAATCTGTTAAAATAGTATATGTAGCATCAAAGGGTGTTTTACAAACTTATGATTGCAAAAAATAAGCCAACGGATAAAACTGCCAAAAAGCAGACCAATACATTAAAACAAGCGCACTTTTTTCAGCGTCACCCGCTGTTAATGCCGCTGATTAGTTTAGTTACACTTTTTTTTATTGGGTTGGCAGCATTTGTATCAATTGGTGGGCAAACAGTTGGTGCACCAGATACACACGTAGCAACTGTATATTTTGACGGCAAGGCACAAACCGTGCCTACAAGGGCAAAAAATGTAGAAGATTTATTGCAGCGACTAGGTATTACTATTGGTGCTAAAGATATCGTAGAACCAGCCATGGCCACGCCAATTGTAGAAGATAATTTTAAAGTTAATATATTGCGGTCAAGATCGGTCGAAGTTGTAGACGGCAAAACTAAAATGGTCATACAGAGCGCCACAAAATCCCCAAGGGAACTAGCCCAAGAATTTGGAACGCCGTTATTTAAAGAAGATAATGTAACGCTTGTACGGCCTGAAAGTGATCTAAAAGGCCCTATAGTAGCTGAGCGTTTAGTAATAGAACGCTCAATACCTTTGCAAGTAAGCCTATACGGTGTGCTTGGCCAGTACCGCACAACTACAAAAACAATTGAAGGTTTTTTAGAATCTAATAACATACAACTAAAAGCCGGGGATACAACACAGCCAGCTGATGGTAAACAGGCAATAGTGGCCGGTATGCTGTTGTCAATTAACGCTGCAGGCCGCAGCATAATAGCAATAGAAGAAAATGTACCATTTACGGTCCAAACCAAAACTAATGCCGCGCTGCCAGCGGGCCAGCAAAAAATAATTCAGGCAGGTGTGCTTGGCCGCCGTGCAGTGTTGTACGAAAAGGTAATGCAAGACGGCGTAGAACTAGGTCGCCGCCAAATTCAAACTGTTACCTTGCGTGACCCTGTAACGCAAATTACCGAAAAGGGCACACTAGCAGCCGCCACATATTCCGTCAGCGCCGATAAAGCGTCAATTATGGCTGCTGCAGGAATTGACCCGTCGCAGTTTGCGAGCGTTGATTATATTGTTCAAAAAGAATCTGGTTGGCGACCTGGTGCTGTTAATTCGATTGGCTGTATTGGCCTAGCCCAGCGCTGCCCAAGTGGTGGTACAAACGCACTTGCAGCTGCATGCCCATCTTGGCAAACAGACCCTGCGTGCCAGCTGCGGCATTTTAGCGCCTATGCTAATGGGCGGTATGGTAGCTGGAATAATGCTTACAATGTTTGGGTCGTCCAACGCTGGTGGTAAGACGGTCTTCATAGGCTGCACATCTCGGGCGTAAAGCTGTGCCCGAAAACCTTGGCCGTAACTATATTACGCCTCAGCTTTTGTGCTCGCTTTCCATCCCGACCTGCACTAGCCTAAGAAGACCTTATTAGTAATGTATATCTGTTATAATATGGTAAATGAGTGAGTACGAGCCTAAAAAAAGTCTAGGGCAACATTGGCTGAACGACGTCGAAGTGCTGCAAGAAATTGTAGCTAGTGTTGATGTTGGGGCGGGGGACACTGTCTTAGAAATTGGCCCCGGCTTGGGCACACTAACTACCCAACTGCTGGCAACCGGTGCTAAAGTTATCGCCATAGAATTCGACGAATCACTGCTAGGTAGTTTAAAGGCTAAGTTTGCAAACAACACTAACTTTACTTTGTTACACCAAGACGTTTTAAAGTTTGATTTTAGTTCACTACCCAAGCACTACAAAATTGTCGCTAACATTCCATACTATCTAACTAGCCAACTGCTACGTATTTTGTCTGACACGCCATTTAAACCAGATGCAACAGCGCTGCTGATGCAAAAAGAGGTAACCCAGCGTGTTTGTGCCCAGCCAAATGATATGTCTATTTTAGCTATTGCAGTACAAACAGAATATTTTGCTACGCCTGGAATTTTTGTACCAGCCCATATGTTTACGCCACCACCAAAGGTAGATTCGTCAGTATTGTTACTAAGCAAGTCAGAATCTTTGGTACCAGCAGAAGACCGCAAGGCTTTTATGCAAGTGGTAAAGGCTGGATTTTCGGCCAAGCGTAAAACACTCCGTAACACCATAAGCGCAGGGTTGCAACTTACCAAACCACAGGCCGAAGAACTTTTAAGCTCCGTCAATATATCACCAGATCGCCGCGCTGAAACTATGTCTTTGGCGGAATGGCTAGCCTTATATACAGCTTATAAAAACACTTGACGCGTTAACTATTAGCCTTTAAAGTAAAAGGGAAGTATGCAAGATACCATAGGATACGCTCTGCACCAGCTGGTGTTTATACTAGACAGGCAGTCCGACGAGGCGCTGCGTGCCCAGTTAAACATTGGCTATTCGCAGTATAAAATTTTAATGGCGGCAAAAAAGCGTTCGGGCTTAAAACAAAATGATATTGCATCGTACTTAGGCCAAACCGAAGCAAGTGTAAGCCGCCAAATAAAATTACTTAAACAAGATGGTATGTTGGCAGTAAGAATCGACCCAAACAACCGTAGGGCGCGCAGCATTGTACTAACAGACAAAGGTACAGACTTCGCTAAGCAATGTGTAATAATTCTTGAACAAACACATGCCGCCACATTTGGCAGCCTAAGTTTTGCTGAACAAAAATTGATGTACGAGCTTTTAGACAGGCTAACCATCAAAGCAAGTAAAGATAAATCAATTTAATTTTACTTAATAGATTATATAAATTTATGTTAGTGCAAACAAAATAAATCCGCTTTAAAATAGCGGATTTATTTGTATAAGCTATTAAGCTTAGTACTTTTCGACAAACGTCAGCGCGTGGCCAACTCTACCAGCACGGCCGGCACGGCCAATACGGTGCGTGTAGTCATCGTAAGTTTGCGGAGTACTAAAGTTAATAACAGATGTTATATCTGGTACATCGATACCGCGGGCAGCAACATCGGTTGCAACCAAAATATTGATCTTGTTTTCTTTAAAGGCGCGCAGCGCACGGGTACGTTGACCCTGGCTTTTACCACCGTGTATAGACTCAGCTTTGAAGCCGCGCAGTACAAGTTCTTTGCCTAGGCGTTCTACTTGGTGTTTGGTGTCTTCAAAAACAATAACTTTGTTAGCGTTTTCGTGTAGCAATGCTTCGTGCAATTTAGCCATTTTGTCATCTTTACCACTGTACTCAACAATGCCTTGGTTGACGAATTCGCTAGTGTCACCCGTTTTTACAGAAACTGTAATTGGGTCGTTACTAAATTCGGTAATAATTGCGCGTACCTTTGCATCAAATGTTGCACTAAAAAAGAACGACTGACGTTCGCTAGCCATACGCTCTAAAATGAAGCGCATATCTGGCATAAAGCCCATGTCTAGCATGCGGTCAACTTCGTCTAATACTAGGTTGTTTACAGTGTCTAGTTTTAATGTGCCTTGCATTAGGTGGTCTTTAATACGGCCAGGTGTACCCACAATAACGCGTGGGCTGTGCTTAAGTTCACGTAGTTGGCGTTGCATGCTGCTGCCGCCAATAAGAAGTGTCCCGGTTAGTCCACTGCCCTTCGCTATGCTGCGCATTTCGTCTTCGATTTGTTCGGCAAGTTCGCGGGTTGGGGCAATAATAAGCACTTTGCTTACTTTATCTTGCAGTAGGTTGTTAAGTACAGGTATAGCAAAAGCTGCAGTTTTACCTGTACCAGTGTTGGCAATGCCAATTATATCTTTGCCGGCTAAGCCTAAAGGGATAGACTGATCTTGAATAGGCGAAGGTGTAACATAGCCTTTAGCTTCAAGGTTTTTGTGTATCAATGGGTGTACATCAAAATCTGCAAACTGGTTTTGTGCAGTATATTGCATTTCGGTACGAGGCTTGGCTTCGACTACAAATTTACTTGGGTGAATATATTGTTTTTGTGGGCCACTACGGCGTCCACCGCCACTTGGGCGACTGCCACCACTACGGTTACCACCACTAAATGATCTGCTAGGGCGTGCCGCACTGCGGCCAAAATTTGATTGACTTTTATACATAAAAAAAGAATCCTTTGTTAGTTATTTACTCTTCGTATCTACGATTTACGGTGAAGCCGTTGAGTAAATATTTCTAGCACTAACCCTGGGATTCACATAATATAGATTACACTAATATTAGCATAAATAATTTAAATAGTCAAGCAAGCGTTATGCGTACTTATTGCAATACTTAAAAACTAGCTTTTAGTTGTGTCTACACCGCCGTGCACTAGATGCATGGTTGCACCTGTTAAATACGTTACCGCACGGCCCGCAAGGTGCAGGGCGGTGTGCAGTGTCTCACCAGCAGATTCACTAAAAGGTTTTTGATCAATATGCACAAAAGGGTGGTGGTGCTCATTATATTCGCTCATTTTTTTATCCTTTTTATTATTAATTTATACGTACAGCATACGCTTAATTATTGCTTGTGTATGTGATAAATCACACACATTTTGTAGTTTGTTGGTATATTTTAAACTTGCCCTGGGGGTTTAGTGGGTTTAGTATAAGGTTTATGAATGAAATCAATATAAGTAGTGAAGCAATTATTAACGAGTGCGTATGCTTAATAGACAAGGCGTTAGGGAGCATATCTTGCCGCGAACTTGTGTGTCAGCAGGCGAAGTAACAGATGTACTACTTGATGCCAGGTCTCTGCTGTCCCAGACTGCTGTTGCGGCATAGTGCTTGTATAAATAAGCAAAAACCTCCCGTTAAAGCGAGAGGTTTTTTATGTGGTGGAGATGGTGGGTATTGCACCCACGTCCATCCGCTAACTTGTTAGGACACTACGTGTGTAGTTTATTCAAATTTGGTTTCTTAGCCTACAGGGCACCATGAACAAACAACAGTGCAGGGCAGGCGCATATCTTGTCTTAGTACACTAACGATAAATTGGTGTAAGCGGCCCCATGATATTAAACAAATTCATTCTATGAGGCCTTGAATGGTTTGTTGCTGCCTAAATTAGGCAGCTTGCGCTACTGGAGCGAAAGAACCTGCGAACAGGGCCTTAAGCTCAGCAACTAGTGAATTACGTTTTACTGCAATTACTGTGTTTTCCCGGATAACGTTCAGGAGCACGACACGCGTCTTTAACTTGTTAATCAAATGTCGAAGAAATTCATCCCCAGCTTGTTTACTGCATTAGCAAACATTAG